>DNNS01000385.1:2886-5489 GCA_003497555.1 Spirochaetia bacterium | reverse complement strand
CCCATACGGGCATATTGATATTCAAATGAGAAAATATGAAAAAAAAATTACAGGCGAAATAGTATTTCCTGCGGGCTGTGAATGCCGGGTTATGCTTTCCCGGGGAAAATATAAAACCAGTAAAAAAGGCAGAATAAGGTTTAAAATCCCGAATTGTTAGATACTGTCCCTGTACGATTACTTACAAAATCCAATTTTTTTATTTTTTTGAAAAGCTGGAATTTGTGAGGTAAAAAAATTTCATTGAATAATTCTTATTAATATATTATAATCAGCAAGAATTATTTTTAAAATTTGGAATATGTGTAATGAAAAAATTTCTATCAACTATAAAAACATCCCGATTACTATTCATGATTTTACTTCTTGCTGTCCGGTTCGTTTCTGCTGCCGGGCCTAAAAATGTTTCTATTCTTAAATTTACTGCACAAAATGCCGCTGTTACTGAAGCTGAAATTGTTTCCGATCTGCTGGCTGTTTCCCTGGTCAAGGCCAGGCAATTCCGGGTACTCGACCGCGCCAATATGACTAAAATTCTTCAGGAGCAGCAATTTCAGCAGACCGGTTGTACCGATTCATCCTGCGCTGTAGAAATCGGCCAAATACTGAATATGGACTACATGATAACAGGCACCCTGGCTTTTTTGGGCGGTAAATATTTTATAACAGTAAACATTATCAGTGTTGAAACCTCGCAGGTTATTCAATCGGAAAAAAGCCCGGGTTTTTTAATGGAAAATGTAGAAGGCATACTTGATGATTTGGCCATATTGATTACCAGGCAGACAAAAGATGAGCCGACTAAAGAAACAGTGAAAAATAAATCAACAAATGTAAAAACGCAAATACACCCAGAAAAATTCAATAAGAAACCGGTTAAAAACCTGACACCGCCTGATTTGCTGAAAATAAAAAAATCCATGCTGCGTAATATTGTTTTTACCGGAGGTTCCGCCCTGTTAACCGGTACCGGACTTATTCTCGGTTATGCATTTAACAGCAGCACCGAAAAAACCTATGCTTCTTATCTTGATTCGTATGACTCCCAGGAAGCGCGCGCGCTTGGTAATAAAGTTGATTCCTATAAAAGCCTGGCTAATGTTTTTTATACCGGCGGTGAAGCTTGCCTTATATTAACCGGAGCTTTCGGCGCCTGGGCGGTAATTGATATTATACGCTATAGCAAAATGAAGAAAATCACAAGCGTCGGCATACTGCCGGTAATCGGCAAAGAAAAGGGAATAACCGCCGCTTTCAGTATGGAGTTTTAATAATATACCGCAAAGCCGAGTTAAGGTCGGCTCATAGTATACGCCTTCAGTATAATTGTACAAAGCGGGTAAAACGCCGCGCCGAGCTTTTCGAGGTATCACTGCTTGCAGGAATATAAAAAGCGCCGCTGTTTGAAGGCGTTTAAAAGATTGGGAGGAATTATGAATAAATTTTACAGAGGCATAATTTTCAGTTTGGTCATTTTGGCTACGGCATCGGCCTCCATGTTTTTTTTTAACAAAAAACAGGCTGATGAAAAATACCGGCGTAAAAATCCGGCAGACCCTGACGGTATAAATTATCAGGGCTATGAGACAAAAAACCGTGCCCAGCAGATTATAATTCTTAATGCAGAGGCGGTAAGTAACGGCACAACACGTACTGTAGTTATCTCGAATACCGGAGCAGCAGGGCAGCAGTATATGCTCTCGCTCAGTAAAGAATACACCGGTGCGGAGTGGTCGAATCTTTTTGTTACCAACAGGCGTTTTCTGCTGACAGTTCCCGACACCACGGGCTGGTATGTAATTTATGCGAAAATTAAGTTTTTTAATGACATAGTAATAGTAGAAGAAGCTACGAATGTTGTGTATTATAGAAATACTAACACGTCGGAGGACGCCACACCCGCTGTTGTTTTTCCACCTGGACTGGTAACCTATTTTAAGTTTGAAAATAGCCTTGTCAGCGCGGCGAACGGATACTCTATGGTAGTTGAAACGGGAAGTGCCGCTTATAGTGCGGGAACTAATGGCAACTGTCTGAATGGATCAGCCATAGACGAGCGCATAGTGTTGACCAATCACCCTGTTATCGGTATCACGAAGTTTTCCCTGCTGTTATGGTTTAAATATGCTGCGTATGGCCTTGTACTCATGTTCAAGGAAGCGGGTGTCAATAACGATGAAATAATCATTGGTCAGTATTCCAATAATAAACTCTTCGCATATCTGCAAAATAGCGGTTTGGATGATATTGGTCCTCTGCCTGCTAATACCTGGATACATCTTGCTTTGACCTGGGACGGTTCCACACTGCGTCTTTTCCGTAATGGTATTGAATCTACGAATGTCTCAAGAACACTTACTCTTTCTCTAGATGGACGGGTAATACTGGGAAACCAGGGTACCATTAACGCTACTGTTAACGGTCAAAACCAGATTGATGAGCTTTATTTTTTTACAAACTGTCTTTCGGCTTCCCAGATAACCGGTATCATGACCAACAGGGCGTATTGAACCATTGTGAGCGGCAAAGACCTTTTGTTTATACAATAATCTGAATAAAAATATTCGTACTTACTCAGATTTTAAAATTAATAATTAAAATTT
>DNNS01000385.1:0-2862 GCA_003497555.1 Spirochaetia bacterium | reverse complement strand
GAGAATTTATTTCTATGAATTTTATCAATAATATACTTTACTATTTTGTTTACCCAAGAAATAATTTCGCACCCTTTTAACAATGAGCAGTTGATTTTTTTCGTAAAATCAATTATAATATAGTAAAACGTTTTACCTATATGAGCAGCGGAATCACTCTGATTGCCGAAAAGGCAGAAGTATCAATCTCGGCAGTAAGCAAGGTACTCAACAATTACAGCGGCTTTTCCATTTCAGAAAAAAAACGCCGGCGTATTCTGCAGATTGTAAAAAAACTCGGGTATCAGGCCAATCCTGCTGCACGCGGACTTAAATCCGGCAAATCAGGCACTATGGGTATCATTCTGCATTCTGTTAATTTTTTTTCTGCAAAGCTAATCTCGTCTCTTGAAAAACTGCTTTCCGCAGGCAATTACAGCCTGCTGGTATCGTGTTCGCACTGCGATATCAAAAAAGAAACAGAACTTATCAGTCAGTTAAACCGGCGTTTATGCGATGCGCTGCTGATTGTCAGTTGTTTTTCCGGAACCGGCATTTCGCTTGCTTCATATAAAAAAATAATTCCCGAAAACAAGCGCATTCTGTTTTTAGATTCTGATCTGCCTGATCATACCATAAATTCCATCACCAGCGAGAATACACAAGGCGCATTTATTGCGGCCGGGCTTGGTAAAAAAGCCGGTTTTTTAAAATATAAATATATCGCTTCCGGATTGGGAATGTCCGTACTGAAAGAGCGTTTTGACGGTTTTTGCAGAGGAGCACGGGATGCCGCAGCGGAATTTCATCCGGAAAAAGACCGTATTAAAACCGACAGTGCCGGACTGTCTGATTTTTTCAGTCTTCTTCAAAAAAGAAAAAAAATCTTTTTCTTTTTTGAATCATTCGAATCCCTGCCCGAACTGCTGCCTTTAATTAAACAAAGCAAAGCTGTTCACGGCCGGGACTTTTTCCTTTCCGGCTTCGATGAGCCTTATTTTGAAAATCCTTTTGAACTGCTCAGTGTTTACCGCGAATCATTTGCCAGGCCGGTACCGTGGCTGAAGCAGAATATTTCATCCCTGTCGCAGGCGGCAGCGGATTATCTGCTGCAAGAGCAGGAAATCAAAACTCCGGTACGCATTAAAATCCCGTTAAATTTTATTAATTTCAAGGAGTAATAAAATGACTTATCAAACCAGTAAAGCCGTGGTTTTTGAAAAACCGCGGGAAGCAAAACTGCGCAGTATTAAACTTACCGGCTGTGCCGAAAACGGTTTTATTGCCAAAACCACCCTGAGCGCTATCAGTACCGGTACAGACATGAAAACCTGGCGCGGCGAGCAGCACCCGGAGCAGCTGTATTATCCCTGTGTGCCGGGTTATGAAAATGTCGGAATAATAGTTGAAAGCGGAAAAAAAAGCAGCGGATTCTCCGTAAATGACCGCGTGATGATTAATGAATGCAGAAAATTCGGCGATGTATGCGCTGCCTGGGGAGGGAATTCCCTGTTTACCGTAAAAGATAACGATACCTGCGGTAAAAATGATCAAATGGCCGTGATCCCGGCCGGGGTCAGCGACCGGGATGCCGTACTCGCCTATTTAGCTTGTGTGGCATTAAAAGGAGTGTATAAAATTCCATTTAAATCAGGGGATACAGTGCTGGTAATCGGCGCCGGTATGGTAGGAATTTCCGCTTTGCAGATTATCAGAATACTGCATCCTGAAGTAAAAATAATCTGCATGGAAAAAAACTCCTTCCGGCGTAAAATTGCCGAACCTTTCTGCGATCTGGCGGTTTCAGCGGATGATACAGGCATGAATAAAATTCTTGATTTTACCAATGGGCGCAAAGCTGATGTAATCAATGAATGCTCGGGAAACCCGGAAGTAGTGGGAACCCTGCACCGCTATCTGCGCGACGACGGCTGGGATTTCGGATCAAGCGGCGGACATATTCATCTGCAGGGTGATTATCCGCAGCGGATCATTATGGATGCCTATCACCGCTGGTTTGTAAAAAACTGCACTATTTCCCTTACCTGCGCCATTTATTATGAATGCAAGAATACCATTTTAAACTGGATATCCGAGGGAAAATTCCGTACCGATACCCTGCCGGTGGAAATCTGGCCGGTAGGAAAATGCACCGAAGCCTATGAATATCAGGAAAAAAACAAATATGATGTATTTAAAATTATTTTTGACTGGAGGAACGAATGAAACTCGGAAATGCAGCCTGGGGATTCCGCCAGACACCGCTTGATAAACAGCTAAAAATAACTTCTGCCATGGGGCTTGCGCTTCTGGAATTCAATATTAATAATCCGGCGGAAAACTCAATTGCGCTTAAGGCAACCGATGACGAGATTGAAACTGTCCGCCGGCTGTATAAAAAATATAATATAGAACTGCTATGCGCAGCTTCCGGTAATGATTTTACCAGGCCGAAGGAAGATGATAATTACACAGAACTCAGGCGGTGTTTTGATATTGTAATGCTGGCAGAAAAACTCGGAATTAAAAAAATTCGTTTTTTTGCCGGTTTTTCAGCCCTTAAAGAAGTAAAGGGAAAAAGATTCTCGTGTATGATCAAATGCCTGAATGATCTTTGCGGGTTTGCCGCGGATCATAACGTGTCCATATCCCTTGAAACGCACGGAGGGGTGGATACGGTTCCGGGCGGCGTGCGGCACTTTCCAACCGTCAGTACGGATCAGGCCGGAATAAAAAGCATGCTTGCAAAAATGGACAGCCGTATCATGTTTAATTACGATCCGTCCAATCTGCTGGCTGCCGGAAGCGACCCCCTGGAAATCTGGGATATTATAAAAGACCGGGTAGATTACATGCATCTCAAGGATTTTATTCCTGTAGCGG
>DNNS01000056.1 GCA_003497555.1 Spirochaetia bacterium | reverse complement strand
GTGAAATTCTGCTGCCGGTTCCGCATGATATTTTTTCAAAATGAAGGCATTGAATTCTCCGAGGACATAATTCATCAGCTCGGGGGAAAACTCGTCTTTATCGGCGCCCGTCAGATTAACCGGACTGTCTTCATTCACCAGGCCCAGCAGGATCAGTGCCGGATCATCCTTATATGCGAGTCCGGTATAAGGATTCACATGCGTAAGAAAGAGCGTGGCTATCTGCAGAAAAAGGCTTCGTCCTTCGGGTGTAAGATGATACAGGAATTTACGCGCCTTGCTGTTATTTCCGTATTTGGCAAACGCCGGGTGCTTGTCAATCAGAGAACTGCAGATTACATCCGAGAAATAATAAATTCCGCGCTTACGCAGTTCGGAAAGCAGATAATCAAACCGATCTGCCTGGTCGGGAATAAAGCTGATCCGATCACCGGATATTTCATAAAGACTTTTACTCCAGGGAACTACAGTGTCATGATGGTGAAAACGTATAACATTATAGCCCATGGCTGCAAATAAATCCGCAAGTTTAACTGCTTGTTCTTTATCAGGAAAGTTTACGCCAAAAGTGATATTGCCGCCATAAAAGCGAATTTTCTGATCCGGCTTCTTCTCGAAATATAATTCCCCGTCCGGAGCAGCCTGGACAAAACCGTATTGTCCGGCAGGCGATACCTGGGTCATGGAAAAATCCATGAGTGTGTTTTTTACAATTTTAGGTTCACTTTCCACTGGATTCCAGTCCGCAGCAGCCAACAGGCTGCTTATTAATAAAATAAAAACAGGCATTAAATCCTCCGCAACGTTATTATAATTTTACATGTTCAGGATGTCGAAATGAACCCGCTTCATCGCCTATAAAAATAGAGTACTTGACGTATTTTAAGTACGCCTCTGGCTGCATTTTTGCGAACTCTTCGTATTCCGAGTCCATTTCGACATCCTGTCAATGTTTCAAATCGACAATAAATTATTATAATAATTAACGTCCGGTTTGTCAATATTTTTTACTACTCATAAATTGTATTCTGTCACCTTTTAAAATTTTTCCTCTTTTACCCAGTACCCAATAGACTTGTAGCATCCAAAAATCTTTAAAAAATTAATTCAATTTTGTTCGCGCAGAGGGCGCAGAGCTCGCAGAGTTTTTTATTGTGATTACTCTGCTAATATCGCTTATATTAAAAATAAAGTAAAAAATAATTAAAATCAAGAGTGAGAAATGTTATGAATAATAATAAACCATTGAGTACATCTGGAATCATATCAAATTTAAAAACAGACCTCTGCGGGCTCTGCGCCCTCTGCGCGAAATCATTTAATATGCTTTGTTTAACTGGAAAGTTACGATTATTCAAAATCAGCATCGCCTTTGCCAAGTTTTTATTAAAAATTTAAAAGGTGACGAATTACGAAGAAATATTGTTATTTCAAGATTTCTTAGTATTCTTCGTGAACTTCGTGTTATTTTTTTNNTAATGAAAAATTATCCGATATCAACAGCTACCATGGGCAGTATAAAAAGTACAATGAAGATCAGTAAAAATGCCCCTATAATTGCAATCAGCAGCGGCTCCAGCAGGCTCATAAGTCCTTTAATGCTTTGTTCGTATTCGGCATCATTGGTCCGCGCCAAATGCTCTATCATTTGTCCGAAATTTCCAGCTTCTTCGCTTATTGCGGTCAGTTCTTTCTGCCTGCGAGTAAAAAGCGGACTGTTTTTGAAAGCCTCTGAAATTTTAACTCCGGAGGAAACAAGTTTTTCAAGGTCTGCAGTAAAATGCCTGAGCGGAGCGGCATTGATCTGTTTTATGGAATTTATTATCTGTCTGACGTTAAGTCCTCTTGAAAAAAGCAGAGCGAGCGGATGCAGAAGCATAAGCTGGTAATGGTGGCGCAGAAAATTTCCCGCTATGGGCACACTTAGTATTTTAAAAAACAGCTGTTCCCTGACGGAATATATGGTACGGTAGATTAAAATTGCCGATACGGANNGAGGAGAATACGATTAAAATTGTAAATTTGTACTGGCTGATAAACGATATTATTTCAATTGCTGTTCTGGTAGACCGGGGCAGACTGATATCAAGTTCCGCAAAAAGAGCGGTTATACGCGGAAGCACGCCAAAGAGCATGAAAATTCCTGCAGCGGTCATAAGTACCAGCAGAAACAGCGGATAATAGAGCATGGAAATTACCTTGGTTTTAATGGTGCGGACGGAAAGAGCAAAGTCTCTTGCGGTTTTGAGAGCTTCCGGGAAATTTCCGGCGTCTTCTCCGGCTGCTAAAATTACAGCTTCGGTTACTCCAATAAGACCGGAGGTACTCAGCACCGCGGAAACTTTTTCACCTCTGCGGATACCGTCAATCAGGCTTCCCATATCCTTGTTTCCCTGATTCATAATTTCAAAGGATTTCTGTACAGTGAGCCCGGCCGATACAAGTTCATGAAGTTCCATCAGCAAGGCGGAACTGTCGGTTTTTTTTTTAAAAAAAACCGATTTTTCATGTAAATATATTATACGATATCCGCGTCCCAGCAGACTGGAAGCGCACGTTTCTCTGGATGTATGCTCTTCCTGAAGTCGGCAGCGTGCTCCGCTGGAATCAAGCGCAGAAATGGAAAACAGCATAGTTATCCGCCGAAAATTATTTTTTGCGCTTCACTGAACGAAGTTTCGCCGTTGGAAATTTTTTCCAGAATGTCGGTAAAAATGGTTCTGAAGCTGCCGGCTGCCTGCAGAATCGCTTTTTCCGGCTGAGCCGCTCCAATGGCGGCGCTTATGGACGGCGTGATTTCCAGAAATTCAAAAACCGCCAGTCGTCCGCTGTATCCGCTGCGGCATTGACTGCAGCCTTTTTCCGAATACATCCTGCTGCTTTTCATTCCGGCGGTTTTCAGCAGCTCCAGGTATTGCCGATCAGGCGGAATTTTCTCCCGGCAATGCCCGCAGAGCCGGCGGACCAGCCTCTGGGCAATTACTCCCCGCAGCGATGAAGAGATCAGGTAAGGTTCTATTCCCAGATCCAGCAGCCGGGTAACAGCAGAGACCGCATCATTGGTATGCAGGGTTGAAAGCACAAGATGTCCTGTTTCAGCAGCAGTTACAGCAGTTGAAATCGTTTCGGGATTGCGCATTTCACCCACNNATGCGGTTTCTTCATCGCGTATTTCGCCGACCATAATAATATCAGGATCGTGACGCAGAAAATGCCTGAGCGCACGCGGGAAGGTGAGGCCCTGCTGGGTATTAATTTCCACCTGGCTGATTCCGGGTATTTCATATTCCACCGGATCTTCGACTGTTAAAATATTTACTTCATTGCTGTTAAGTTCTTTGATCATGGCATAGAGTGTTGTGGATTTACCGCTTCCGGTAGGGCCTGTAACCAGTACCAGGCCGCTGCGGGCTCTGATGATTTTACGGATTTTTTCTTCGGTAGCGCTGTCAAAACCGATTTTTGCCAAATCAATAAAAGAATAATCGCGGTTAAGAATTCTTATTACTATTGATTCGCCCCTGCGGGCCGGTATAATTGATACGCGCAGATCAAGAATGGATTTTCCGGCATGAATGCGGACTTTTCCGTCCTGGGGAATGTTTTTAC
>DNNS01000764.1 GCA_003497555.1 Spirochaetia bacterium | reverse complement strand
TCAGTACAGGTGTTTCGGGTGTTCAAGTTGAACATGGTGGCTCCCTTGTTTTGATATATCCGGATGATAATTAAAGCAGAAAATGTTCTCCCGGATTATTGGAATATGTTATGATATAATATAAAATTTAGCAAATAATTTATTTTAAAGGAGTGATTTAAATTTTAAATTCCGCGTGCGCTAAATGAGGAAATCCGATAAAATGCATATTGTTTCTCTCACCGGCATCGGCGCCGTCATAGACAAGAAAACCTGACGCGCTTTCTTTTATATGTTTTTTAAAATGTGCGAGCCCGAAAAAATAATCTTTATTGATCGTTTTACCTGATTTGATTTCTACCGGCACATACCGCGCGCCTTCAGTCAGTATTAAATCAACCTCGGTATTATTCGAATCCCGGTAAAAACAAAAATTATTGGCTTTTCCGGCGTTAAATCTTTTTTTTATCATGTCGGAAACAACCATTGTTTCAAAAATACTTCCCCTGAGAGGATGTCCGCCCAGTTGAGATATATCCTCGATGTCCAAAAGGCGGGACATAAGGCCTGGATCATAAAAAAAAAGTTTCGGCGATTTTACGAGCCTTTTGCTAATATTTTTATAAAACGGAGGCAGCCGGAACAATATATAACTTGCCTCAAGCACAGTCAGCCACTCTGCCGCTGTTTTCTGCGTAACGCCGGAATCGCTTGCCAAGGCGGAAATATTTAATAGCTGAGCGCTGCGTCCGGCGCATAGTTTCATAAACCTTTGAAATACCAGCAGGTCTTTTATTTTCAAAATGCTCCGGACATCTCTTTCAATGTATGTTGTCAGATAATCCGAATAGAATCTATGCGGCGGGATTTTTTTTTCATAAAGGCGGGGATAAAACCCTTTTAAAAGATAATTATCGCTTTTTTCCAGGTGCGAATAAGCACTGAGCTCTTGCAGAGAAAACGGCAGTAAATTTAATACCGCTGTTCGTCCGGCAAGCGACTGATTAATACTGTTTTGTACGGAAAAATTTTGACTTCCGGTAAGTATAAAAACGCCTTGAAAATCAGGCTCATCAACAATTTGCTGAAGATATGAAGGAATATCGGGCGCTTTTTGTATTTCATCAAAAATCGCGCCGTGTTTATATTTTTCCAGAAATCCGCGCGGATCAGAAACAGCATACTCGCGGATATCTATACTTTCAAGGGTAATATACGGAAGATTGGGAAAAGCGCTTCGACACAGTGTTGTTTTACCGGATTGCCTGGGGCCGGTCAGTAAAATTACAGGATACTTTCCCGCTAAATCAAGCAAATACGGAGTTAAAATTCTTTTTATCATAACCTGATAATAACAGAGATTATAGTTTTATGCAAATGTAGTAATTAACTACCCAATTTACATACTTTACTCGGGTTTTTTTTAATTTTTCAGCGGGAAAGAATAACCGGATTTAAAAGATCCACAGGCCCCCGCTTCCATATACCCTGACCCCACTCAAGTACAGTTTTCCTGCCCCTTCCGTCATTATCATTGACAAGTATTGACAGAAGTATTGCATTTTTATCCGAAGGATTCAGATTCAGATTTTTAAAAGGAATTGCAAGCTCGTAAACAAGCTCATTTCCCGATGATTTTACGCTATACTGCAGATTCTCCGGTTTCAGCTCTCCTTTCCAGGAATAAAAACTGGGCTTTCCGCTCATCAGGGAAAGTCCGAACTGATCCTCCTCTGCCCCCTGTCCGAGTTTGTAAGCCAGCGCTATCTGAAGACTGTCTCCTGACCAGATAAGATCCGGCTGGTCAGCGAAATGAAAAACATCATCAGTAACAGACACGCCGATATAAAGATTGTCCTGCCCCCATGCCAGATAGACACGCGCACTCAAATCGTCAGGCCCTGTCCAGTGAAGTTCCTTTGCGCCTTCTCCAACCCTGAGATCCCGGACAGAATCATATTTATCAAGAACAGTAAAGGGATTGATTTTCCAGTCTGCCAAATCTCCGTCAGCTTTTATGGTATAGGTAATAAACCTGGCAGGAAGCGCGTTCACAACTTCAAGTATGCTGGAAAACTGAAGATTTATATTGTCAAGGAAAAGCTTCACAGGCACATAGCGGATTCCGTGGAAAGGCTCTTTCGCTGACAGGGTAATTTCCATGGGGCTTGTTTTCCCGGGGTCCAGGCAGTATTCCTTTTCGTTCGGCATGATTTCGAGTTCGCTCTGTGGAATTATAAAAAGCCTGCCCTGGATTTTTTCATTAAATATATTTTTTATTTTGATCTGACAGAAGGTTTTCTCTCCGCCNNGGATTCGCATCGCACAGTACACGGCATTCATTTTTTTCAACTTTAAGAATTTTCGGAGTTCCCAGCATGGAAAGGCTCCTGATCTCTTTTACCGGAGCTGAGAGCCCGACTTTTACAAACTGCACCCTTCCTTCTTCCTTGCCCCAGAGTACAAGCACTTTTTCAGCTTCTTTTTGAAACAGATATGCTTCAACAGACGGATCAAAATTTATTTTTTTTACCGGCTTTGATCCGCGGAGCATATGCACGGCAGTATTGTAGGCAAGCACAACCGGGCGCACCCTGCCGATCTCATCAAGCGCAAGATAATTGTCTCCCGGATCTTTTGCGCTGGCTGCAAGATGCCTGAAAATGAACCAGGTATAGTTTTCTATCCGGTTATAGCGTGATGATGTTATTTTTTTAATGGTGGTCGCAGCTTTTAAAAGCTCTCCCTCCAGAGTCGGCTTGACCGGTATGCCTGTTTCATCCAGCCACCACGGCCTTTTTTCCGGCACATCTTTCCAGTACTGGCTAAGCGTATCAATAGTACTGTCAAGCCTCTCCACTGATCCGTGAGAATGAAAAGAGAAAATATCAAAGTACTTGTATCCGTTCTGGATTACTATCTTGGTANNGAGGTGATCAGCGCTTTGGGGTCGATTTTTTTTATAGTCTCATAGCTTTGTTTCAGCATGTCAAGATATGTGTCAGCGTCTCCGCCGTAGAAGTAATGCGCAGCATCAGGTTCGTTCCATATTTCCCAGTACTTGGTATGCTCCTTGTACCTGTTCACTACTACTTTTAGCATATCAGTATAATACGACATTTTTGCCGGCGGCACATCAGTGATCTTCATCTTGCCCTTGTTGTCAATTTCCGGGTACGCCCATCGGGGAGTGCGGCATATCATGGGATAGGGAATGATATTGTATCTGGTGCAGGCGTTAAAAATCTTGTCCCACATTTCCCATTGAAAATTACCCTGCGAGGGCTCAAGCATTATCCAGCGCAGCACGAAACGGGCTATCCTTACGCCTGATTTCTGCATGAGAGCCAGGTCCTGGTCCAGGTATTTGGTAAATCCGTCAAATGATTCCTGCACTCCGAAAAAAGTATCAGGATCGTCCGCGACCCGGTTGCCCGCCGGCTCCCATACATTGATGAATTTATTTTCCGCAGCGATGATTTCCTTTTCATGGTTTTCGATCCTTACGGAAAAATCATATACTCCGGGCAACAGGAGATCAGCGGGAAAATCAATTTTGATCTCCTGGTCCGGCTCCATAGAAAGTTCTTTTACGCTTTCTGTCTTTTTATCCAGAAGCATTTCCACACCGGTAAATATTTTTATCTTTTCAGGCTTACCGCCGGTGTTTTTCATGGTAACAGGAATGGATTTTATCTTTGCCGGCAGTACAGGCTCAAACACCCCGTCATCGCTGAAGGAGACTGAAATTATTCCTGGTTTTACAGAACTTTTTTTATTTTCTTCTGATGCGGATTTCAGATTGAGCTCTTTTGCCTTGTCACTGCTTATTTCTCCTATGATAAAAATTCTGTCAAGAGTAACGCTGGCTTTTTTATTCGGGGCATTACCGGCAATAAAAACAGATTCAAAAGAAAGCGGCGGATCCATTTTGCCGTCATTATTCCCCCGGAAATGTTTGAGAGCTCCTTTGGAAAAAACAAGCTCTCCGCATTCCCAGTTGTCGCTGATCAGTCTTATCGGCCTTTCGCTTACCAGAATCTCACCGCTTGAATCCTTGATACGCACATACAGCCTGTGTTCCTCTCCGGGATTTTTTGATTTGAGCCAGACCTTTATACGATCTACCGACTGGAACCGTGTTGCGGACTGCAATTTTTTTGACACCAGTTCAATTTCGCCTTTATTGTTTTCCGCCGGGAGAATAGTATATTCTATCAGGGCGGTACCGGATTTTCTTTCCGGATCCTGAATAAATGAAAGGGATGTTTCAATATTATCTCTTTCTTCTACAGCCCATTCCTCGTTCTTGTTGAATTCGCAGAGAGAGTATTCAACTTTTATATACCCGCTGTCTTTTTCAGAATCTTTGGTTTTGACTGTATCTGACGGCCGGTTATCCGGTTCATTATACAGGCTGCCTGTGACTGAAACACTGCCAAAAGAAATGGAGCTCTCATCCTGCGGCGCCTTGCCTACAACCCATATTGAATTAAATGTAACAGGAGGATCCATGATACCATTTTTATCGCCTCCGAAATATTTGCATTTGCCTGTAGAGTATACAAGTTCTCCGGTTTTCCAGGTATCAAAACCCAGGTACAAAGGTTTTTCGCTGATAAAAATTTCTCCGCTTTTATCTGAAAAACGTATATAAACTCTGTTCTCCCCGATTTTATTCCCTTTAGCCGTAATTTTTACCATGTCTATTGACTGGAACTTTATTTTACCGAGTTTATCCGTGGAAATGGCTGCTTCTCCCTTTGTTCCGTCAG
>DNNS01000735.1 GCA_003497555.1 Spirochaetia bacterium | reverse complement strand
TTTGATCCCCAGGGTAAAAGAACTGGGTCTGGATTTTATCGAAATCCCGCTTATGTGCCTGGAAACATACCATGCTGAAAAAGTACGCGCCGGGCTTGTCAAATATGAACTTGATGCCTGCGCTTCTACTGTACTGCTTGGAAACACGGATATAACCAGTAAAGATCCGGAAATAAGAAAAAAAGGCATAAAATATTTAAAAAGCTGTATTGACGCCTGCATAGATACCGGAATAAAACAATTTTCCGGAGTGATTTACTCGGAACATGTTAAACAGGTTTCCGGCAGACCGCAGGCTTTAGACTGGGATTATTCAGCCGATAGTTTAAGGGAAGTAGCGCGTTATGCGAACAAATCAAGCATTAAAATAGGTCTTGAACCTGTTAATCGTTACGAAACATATCTGGTAAACACCTGTGAACAGGCTTTACGGCTGAAAAAAATGATCGGTGAAGATAATGTAGGAATTCATCTTGATTCCTATCATATGAATATAGAAGAAAAAAATTTTTATAACGCTACAAAACTGGCCGGCTCCGATTTAATGCATTACCATTTTTGCGAAAATGACCGGGGAATTCCCGGCACCGGCCTGGTTGACTGGAACGGAATTTTCAAAGCGCTTAAAGATATTAATTATACCGGTTATGCGGCACTGGAAAGTTTCATAGACTGCACCGGTAATATGAATACCTGGGTTTGGCGGCAGCTGGCAGAAAGCGGTGATGATCTGGTAAAAAAAGGTCTGTCATTTATCCGTGATATGATAAAAAAATATAATTTAAACCGCCATGCCTGAAAATAACAGTATAAAACTTATTAAAGCCGCCAACGAACAGCTGGTTTTCAGTATCATTAAAAAATACGGATCATTGACCAAGGAAAATATAATCCGTAAAACCGGTCTGAGCAGGCCTACGGTTATTTCCATTATTAATCTGCTGATTAAAAAATCCCTGCTTATGCAGACAGGAAAAGAAAAATCTTCCGTCGGAAGAATTCCGGTTTTATACGGAATCAATACTGAAAAATTTATTATCGGCATTGACATGGAATATCTGCCGGTCAGAATTGCAGTTACAGATCTTAACCTGCGGATAAAATATAATGAAAATTTTTGTTTAAAACCCGGCTCGGACAGTAAAGCAGTAATCAAATTTATCATAAACAGCGTTAAAGGAATTATTTCACGTCTTGACCTGAAAATGGAAAATGCTGTCGGCCTGGGTATTGGTCTGCCGGGTCTGATTGATAAAAAAAATCATAAATCTCTTTTTATTGAAAGAATTGCCGGTTGGAAAAATATCCAAATAAAGAAAATCTTTTCCGGATTTTCCGTGCCGGTATTTTTTGGAAACGACGTGCATCTTTTAGCCGGGGCTGAACAGCATAAACGCCAATCTGTCCATCCAAACTTTATTTTTATCGGGATCAGGGCCGGTATTGGCATGGGTATTTTTTACAACGGAAAACTGTTAAGCGGAAATATGGGCAATGCCGGTTTTATCGGGCATGCTTTTTCCGAGAAGCAGAGCGGACAGTGCACCT
Source organism: Spirochaetia bacterium (assembly GCA_003497555.1). Lineage (GTDB taxonomy): Bacteria > Spirochaetota > UBA12135 > UBA12135 > UBA12135 > UBA12135. Next base: position 1,408 of record DNNS01000735.1, on the reverse strand, counting down.
GCGGAAAATCCGGCTGCCTTGAAATTTCTGCAGGTGAAGATGCAATTATAAAAAAGTATTGCACCCTGACAGGTGAAAATTTTCCGGAAAAATGCGGATATGATTTTTATTCCGGCTTTCTGAAAAAAGCAATTTCGTCAGCCGATTCCGGAGAAAAAAAAACAACGGAAATTATTATTACAGCCGCTGAGAGAATCGGCAGGGCTGCAGCGGATGCATCATTATTGTTTGATATCAATACCGTTATTATTCACGGAAACTTGACCCGCAGCCGGTTATTTATGAATACTGTAAAAAAAAATATTATGCTCAATACTCCTGATGCTAAAAAAGAAATAATTAAAATAGAATCCTCCGCTTTGACCGAAAACGAATTTGCCCTGGGAGCATGCGTTCTGGCTGCAAAATTTTTAATGAAAAATCCGCGTCTGCATACCGGAGCCTGAAATGCTTTTTAATTTTTACAAAACAAGGTGCATTTGAAAAAAAAAATTATTGCAGCAGCCGGAGAAATCCTGTGGGATGTTCTCCCTTCCGGTAAAGTTATCGGCGGAGCTCCTTTTAATTTTATCAATCATGTCAGCAGACTGGGTTATAAAGGTATTTGCCTTTCTGCCATCGGCAATGATAAAAACGGCGCGGAGATTCTGCGTTATTTTAAAAGCAAAAACCTTGACCTCTCCGGTATGCAAATTATACCAAAGGCAGCGACCGGTACGGTTGATGTAAAACTCGAAAACGGCACACCGGAATATGAAATTCATGAAAACCGGGCATGGGATATGATTGCCGGCAAAAAAGCACATAATGATTTAATTAAAAATGCATCTCTCTTTTATTTCGGAACAATTGCCCAGAGAAATAAATTATCCCGGATTACAATTTATCATCTGCTGGAAACAGCCGGTAACAAAAAAAAAATTTTTTTTGACGCCAATTTAAGGCAGAATTTTTATAATAAAAAAATTCTGGAATACTCCCTGAATAAAAGCGGACTGGTAAAAATAAATGATTACGAGCTTGATATTCTGACGGATTTTTTCAATTTACAGGGAAGGGAAAGGCAAAAAATAGAAAAATTATTTACCTGTTTTAAACTGATAATGATAGCATTAACCAAAGGCCAAAAAGGCAGTGTATTATTTAACGGTACAGAGTATTCGGAACTTCCTGCCCGTAAAATCAGAATAGTTGATACCATAGGCGCCGGCGATGCTTTTTCTGCCGCTTTTGCCTGCGGCTACCTGGAAAATAAAAGTATCGCAGAAATTCACAGCAGGGCTTCTGAACTTGCCTCCAGAGTCTGCAGGCACAAGGGCGCAATTCTATAATGATTCTTACACCATCTTGAAATAAAAGCATCCAGGGAATTATAAATCTAAAAAAAATAAATTTGCACAGTGAGAGA
>DNNS01000492.1 GCA_003497555.1 Spirochaetia bacterium | reverse complement strand
GGACGCGGCGAATCATCTCTTTCCATGTTTCTGATGGTTGAATTGCTGTACCGGGATTTTTTTGCTGTTAAATATCTGAAATTAGGTCTGGACCGATGGTCTGACCTATTCCGGATGCTGCGGGATGCCTGGCTTAAAGCGAGATTTTCGCATAAAGAAGATCAACAGGGAATCGATATTCTGGAAAATGCCTTTCATCATCTGGCTGAGCTCTCGGCCCGTCAAAAACTCCATAATGAAAATTTTACCGCGGGATTTTATGCTGCCCGTTCCTTTTTGCTGGGGCAGATTTCCGGCATACGTAAAAGAGAAAAAAAATTTTCCGGAGGAATTGCCTGCGGGCGTATGGAAGATCTGTCCGGCCTTCCGTTTCGCGCCGTATTTATTCCCCAGCTTGATGAAGGCGTATGGCCGCGCCGCCGGGAATACCCGGTTTTTGCCTTATCAGGAAACAAAGCCGCAGCGGAAAATCCGGCGGAGGATCTGTGGCTGTTTGCCAGGCAGCTGCTGGCAGCCGAAAAAACCGTTCTGCTCTGCAGCGGGAAAAACAATGTGAACGGAGAAATTATTCATCCTGCCGCCCCGCTTGCGGAAATAATCGATGAACTCGGTATTTTAAGCCGCCAGAGCGGTACTGCGGAAATACCGGTATATAAATTTCCTATTTCCGCCTGCGACCCTGCTCTTTTTGACGGCAGCCTTCCGCAGACCGCCTATAATCAATCCATGGCTTCTGCCGCCGGTACTGCTGCTTTTTCACCTGCCGTTAAAAAATGCGGTCTGCCGAAAAGAATCAAACCGCTCGAACTGGATATTTCCGATATCGCCGCGTTTCTTGATAATCCGGCTAAAGTCTATCTGCGGAAAGTTCCCGGAATTTATCTGGAAGAGGCAGAACCGCCTCCCGGATTTTTAGAGCTTGAAGAACTGGATTTTTTCAGCGCATGGGATTTCAGGAAAAACCGCGCAGGCGAAATACTGCTTGCTGCGGCCGAAAATTATTTATCCCGAAAAACCAGCGCTTTGGAATTTTCGGAAAATCTGTCGGCGGCCGGAAAATTATTTCTGAAAAAACAGCAGCTCAGCGGCAGAATCAGCGGTACCGCACTTTCCCTTCCGGAGGAACAGGAGTTTTCCGGCAATCTTGAAAAAACCATGGAAAATTTTTTGGCCTTTCTGGACGATTTCGGAAAAACCGGCGGAATAAACCGGCTCTCTGCCCGGAAAATCATATACACAACGCAGGGAGGTCTTGCAGAATTTATTCATCAGGCTCCGAAAATAAAAATTCTGCGGGAAAATTATAATTGCGCATTTCTTGATTCAGCGCTTGACCATTGTACGGTCGGCGGCCAGGTTAAATCACTTTGTGCTCCCGGTCTGCTGTTAGCGTTTAATCCTGCCGGTAATAATGATAAAAATCTTCTCTCCCTGTATCTTGAATTTCTGCTGGTTATAGCGGCCGGTGACGGCGAATTAGTACACTGTGAAAACGAAATTTATTCCGCGCTGCTTGCGGTAATCTCCGCGCAGGGCAATAAACTCATCAGGGTTTCCGCCGGATATGAAGAAGCCTGTAGTATTCTTTTGCTGCTCGTTCTTTCCTATTTCCGTTCCCTGTGCCGGCCCCTGCCGTTTTTTCTGAGATTTTACAGTCTGGACAGTATTCAGGATATGGCTGATAAATTTACCGCTGATGATATTTTCCGCGATTATGAAAAATCATATATCCGGCGAGTTTTTCCGGATAATCCGTTTCTTGATCCTGCTTCCTGGCAAGACTGGGTTAATCCGCCGGACTTTTTTAATAAAACCGGAATTACAGTTTTTAAAAATTATGAGAAAACCAGATAATAAAGAAAGACCGGCATTTGATATGGCAGCGCCGGATTTGCTGTACGGAGCTGCAGTTATAACCGCGAGCGCCGGTACAGGAAAAACTTACTGCCTGGAGCGGCTATATGTGCGCATGCTTTTGGGCCTTGGTACTGCCGACAGCGGGGCGCCGGGGCCGGAAAGAATCCTGGCTGTGACTTTTACGGAAAAAGCAGCGCTGGAAATGAAAGAGAGAATTCGTTCCCTGATTTATTCATATCTTGAAGAACCGGAAAAACTGCACGAGCTTTTTCCCCGGATTACTCCCGGGCAAAAAAAACAATATCTTCAGCATCTTGAGTCCACGCGGCATAAATTCGATCAGGCGGCAATTTACACCATACATGGATTCTGCAGGCGTTTGTTAGCTGAATATCCGGCGGAAAGCGGTACTCAAGGCGCTTATGAAACCGGCGATACCTCAGAGCTTCTTTCCCGGGCCGTACACGAGACCCTGCGCCTTTATTTTACATCTTCTCCGCCTGCAAGTAAAGACATCTGTATAATTAACTGGCTCAGGGAACATTTTTATATAAAATCTTTTAATGAACCTGCCAATATTATGAATATTGAAAAAGTTTTCTGCAGGGTAATTGCTTCCAGCCTCCCCCATGAAGAAACGTATGATTTTTTTCCATCCTGTGCCCTGTTTAACAATACCTCTGCGGAATCATTATTAAAAAAAACCGCAGAAAAAATTTCCATTCTCCATCATCTGCTGGAACAAACCGGAGCAGAAAATATCAGGGCGTATCTGGCGGACAGCGGAGTTAATCCGGTAAAGGATTTATGCGGAATAATTGAAAAATTTAAAAATGATTTTTCCCCGGAAAATCTTAAAAACCTGCAGCCTGACGCTTTGCCCAAGATACAAAACAACCTGTATTATCTGTTAGCCGGACGCAGTAATGACAGCAGCGGATTCACCGACGGTGTAAAAATCCTTGCCGGTCTTTTTTCCGGCCGCGCCGCCTCTTTTTTCCGGGCGGTTTATAATGCTCTGCTTTCCATATACGAATACCGGGTTTTAGAGATTTTCTTTGCTGAGAATGTCAATATTCCCGCAGAGTTAGCTGTCATATTTTCCGGAATTAATTCCAGATTTACCCGTCTCAAGCAGGAAAAAAAAATAACCGGATTTGACGATTTGCTGCTGCAGGTTTACCGCGCTTTTTCCGCGGCTGATTCCCGCCTGCTTGCTCTGGTCCAGGAAAAATACTGCGCTGTTCTGATTGATGAATTCCAGGATACCGATGCCGTACAATGGAAAATATTCCGCCTGCTTTGCGGACACAGGAAAAATTTCCCCCTGTTTCTGATCGGGGACCCCAAGCAGTCAATTTATCATTTT
>DNNS01000733.1:10490-10794 GCA_003497555.1 Spirochaetia bacterium | reverse complement strand
TTAACCACCCGAACATCCTGTTCTAAAGAACACGAAGTTCACAAAGGGAGACCTCCTGTCGCCTAAAAAGCCAGTGCGCCTTCGTTAACTTCGTGTCCTTCGTGGTAAAATTCTATTTTTATCGTTTCGAGTGTACAAGTTGAACATGACGACTCAAATGATATATTGGAGCTTCGTTTTTTAACCGCAGAGATTATACTGCATTTTCTATCAAATCTCAAACTTGTTGGGAGTGCAAATTTATTTCTTGGGTAAACAAAACAAAAACCCTACTTCTGCGTACTAAATTTTAGCGGACAGATGA
>DNNS01000733.1:0-10373 GCA_003497555.1 Spirochaetia bacterium | reverse complement strand
GAAATTCCGCGGGTTCATAATTTCATTTGACGAATCTTTATATTAGGATTATAATTAAACCATAAAATGAAAAAAATTATAGAAAGTGTTCTCGAGGCAGAAAAAGAAGCGGAAAAAAAAATTCTTGATGCCCGGGCCAAGGCTGACGAAATACGCATCAGGACTGATCAGGAAACCACCCTGATACTTGAAAAAGCCGCCCGGCAGGCAGCGGAACTTTTAAAACAGTCTTTGCAGCAGGCTCAGCAAAATGCCGAACAGGCATTTAATGACACCATCGAAAAAGAACAAAAAAAATACGATTCGTTTTCCATAGATAACAGTAATAAATTCAGCCGGGCAGCAGAAAAAATCATCAAGCTGGTTAAATACGGGGCATAAAAAATGTTTAAGAGCCGCCTGAAAAAATATGCATTTATCAATGCCAAACTGCGCGGCCGCATCAGCANNATTTTATCTTTTGAAGATCTGAACAATATGGCGCAATCGCGCAGCGCCGGTGAAACCCTGCAGCAGCTTGCGCGTTTGGGATACGAAAATCTGCAGACCGTTTTCGAACAAACCGGTGATCTGAAAAGCGTGGAGCTTGAGCTCTCCTCTGCAGAAATTAATATCTTTACGGGCATTGAAAAACATCTTGAACACGAAGTGCTGTTCTTTTACCGTCTGCTTATCGACCGCTATGAAGCAGCTATAATAAAAAATATCCTGCGCCTGTGGTTTTTTCATCATGTACGCGGTTTTGATATTTCCTCCGAAAGGCCGTATTTATACAGAAAAGACATACACTGTAAAATTCCCGCAGATCATNNGCCGTGGGGCAAAGCCGTACAAGCCGGAATAAAAAACACAACAGACAATAAAAGTATTTTTTATATCGAACTGGAGCTTGACCGTCTTTATTATCAGCGTCTGTTAAACGGCGCCGGCAGGCTTGATACCCCGGATTATAAAATTGCCGAAAAACTTGTTAAATGCGAATTAAACCTGGAAAATATCAGCGCCCTGATCCGCTATAAAACCATATATAATCTGCCGGCAGAACAGGCAGCGTCCTGTCTGATCAATTTTCAGGCAGCCGGGAGCGAAACAGTGGCCAAACTTTATTCCGGTTCATCTGCGGAAATAATGCGCAAGCTGCTTGATAAAAAATATGCATCTTTACTGGTAATGATAAGCGGTTCCGGACAGGATTCCTCTCCGCTTATGGTTGACCGCCTGCTGTATTTTATTCTCGTTCAGGAAGTAAAAAAAATCCTGTGTTCTTATCCTTTTACCATCGGTATTATTTTAGCCTGGTTCATTCTGAAAAGGCAGGAAATAAAAAATATCCGCAGTATTCTTAATGCCCGTATGTACAATCTTGATGCCGATCGCATGCGGAGTCTTGTTTGATTACGCCGGCTCCCATGCTGCACGGCACTATTGCCGTGCTTGATCATGCTCTTGATGCCGCANNGACCCTGCTTAAACACGGGGTTCTGCACATGCTGCGCCTTGCCGAATGGTCAGGCGGAGCCCCGGCTGTAAATGAATACAAACCGAAATACTCAGGTTTACAGTATACAGAATTACGCAGACGTATTGAAGCGCTTCCCGGCTGGTTTGAAACAACAGCATCGTTTTCTGTTCAAAAAATAGAATACCAGCAGGCCTGCAGTCTGCTTGATGAAACCGAAAAATCAATTGCAGCCCTGCAGACCAGGCAGACCGGCCTGCATAAAGAACAGTTAAAATACGAAGATCTCAAACGGCAGCTCGAACTTTACGGCGATATCAGCGGCGCTGTAAAATCTGGCACCAGATTTTCTTTCCTTGGTTTTCTTTTCGGAGTTTTACCGGAAGCGTCCATGGAAAAAGCCAAAACCTCCCTGCGCTCTTTCCCGGCCGTATTTCTTTCCCTGCCCGAAAAGCCTGAAAACAAGACTTTGTTAATTATAATGAAACGCGATGAAACCGATATCCGTAAGCTGCTGGCTGTCTGCGGATGGCGTGATCTGGAAATAGATCCTGCCCTGCCGGATCTTAAAGCCGGCGCCATAACCGATCTTGACCTTAAAATTTCATCTCTGAAAAAAGAAAAGGAAGAATGCGCCGGCGCCATAAAAAACCAGATTTTTTCCCGCAGTGAAATATTGCATTCTGTCTGGGAGCAGGCCAGGGCCAAAGAAATTTATTACAAGATTCAGTCTCACTTCGGCAAAACATCCCACACGGCGCTTTTTGCCGGCTGGCTTCCGGCTGATAAAAAAAATGCCCTGGAAAAAGACCTGAAAACCGCCTGTCGGGAAAAATGCTGGTGCGAGTGGCATAATCCGCATGATCTTTCCGCACTGGAAAAGCAAAACGTACCGGTTTGTTTTTCCAATCCGCGTATATTAGCCCCCTTTCAGATGCTGGTGCGGAATTTTTCCCTGCCGGCTTACGGCACCATTGACCCCACGCCCCTGGTGGCGCTTTTTTATGTGATTATGTTCGGTCTTATGTTCGGAGATGCCGGTCACGGTCTGGTAATTCTGCTGACAGGTCTGTCAGCGCGTTTTATTCTGGCAAGACGCACCGATTCCGGAATGCGCAGCCTTTCCGAACTTTTAATCTGGTGCGGCTTTGGGGCCATTTTAGCCGGAATATTTTTCGGTTCATACTTCGGCATGAGTCTGTTTCCGCCGGTCTGGTTTAATTATCATGCTGCAGTTTCCGGGCATGATTCCGGAAGCGGTTTTGTCAGGGATATTTACGGAATTCTTAAAATCAGTGTTTATTTCGGCATCAGTGTAATCTCCGCCGGTATTCTGCTTTCCATGATCAATAAAATTCTTACCCGTAATTTTATCGGTTTCTTTTTTGAAAAAACCGGGTTATTGGGCGCCTGGATGTACTTTGCCGGAATATATGCTGCTTTTTATTTTGTACAGCATGATTATCTTGCCCTGCCTCCGGCCCCAGTCCTGATTTACAGCCTTGCTCTTCCCGCTTTTCTTTTCATGTTTAAAGCTCCCCTGGAATTTTTCCTGCATAAAAAACATAAATTCACCGTTTTCACAATAATCGACTTTATTATGGAATGGATTGTGGAAATGCTTGAAATCGCCAGCGGTTTTTTAGCCAATACGCTTTCTTTTATGCGCGTAGCTGGTTTGGGAATCGCTCATGTCAGCCTGATGGCTGCTTTTTTTCAGATTGCTTCCATGATCAGCCCGGAGGGTAAAAGCCTGTATTCAATAATAATTTTAATCCTGGGCAATATACTGGTAATAATGCTTGAAGGTCTTTCTGCCGGTATTCAATCGCTCAGGCTTAATTATTATGAATTTTTTTCCAAATTTTTCTGCGGCTCGCAAATTGCCTATGATCCAATCAGGCTGGAGCGCAGTACTGATGCCAAACTATAAAAACAAGGAGCTAAATATGAATAATTCAATTAAACAGGAAAGAGTTAAAAAATTAAAGAGTAAAATTGCTCTTTCCATTGCATCTCTGGCCTGTCTGCTGGTTCTTTCCGGCATGGCCTTTGCAGCGGAACAAAACGCTGAACAGGAAATCAGCAAAACGGTTTTAACCTCGGAACACAAGGCTTCGGTAACCAGATTCGGCCTGATTGCCGCTGCCATTGCTTTCGGCTGCGGAGCCATAGCCGCCGGTTTTGCCATTGCCAATGTAGGTTCAGCAGCCATGGGTGCGGTTGCCGAAAAACCCGAAATTGCCGGGCAGGCTCTTATTTTTATTGCCCTGGCAGAAGGGCTGGTGGTTTTCGGATTTATTACCTCGCTGATGATTCTTGGAAAAATCTGAAACCGCTTTTTTTTGCCATGAAATATTTTGTGCTTGGCGATGAAGATACGGTACTTGCCTTTTCCTTAGCCGGTGTTTACGGGCAGGCGGTCGGTAATCCCGAAGAAGCGGACCGGGCTTTTACAGCGGTGATTTCCGATAAAAATGCCGGTATAATAATTATTACCGAACGGATAGCCGATCTGATCCGCTCCCGGGTTGATCAATATATTTTTTCCAGTCATTTTCCGCTCATCCTTGAAATACCGGATCGTCTTGGCAAAATGGAAGGAAAGCCGGGTATACGCGAAATGGTAAACCGGGCCATTGGCATAACTCTTTAAAGGATTTTTATGCAGATAAACATCGAACTTGAAAATCTGGTAAAAAATATCCATTCTGCCGCCGAAGAAGAAGCCGCGGGTATAATCACAGCAGCTGAAAACGCTGCGCTTAACCGCAGGCGCTCGGCAGAAGAACAGGCCGGGCGTATTTTCAAAGACGCGGAAAAAAAAACGGAACAGCAGACTGCAGCAATCAATAAAAATAATGACAGCCGTACTAAAACCGCGGTACGCAGAATCGGCCTTACCAGCCAGGAAAAAATCATCCGGCTGCTGCTGACTGAAGCAAAAAACCGGCTGCTGCAAGAAAAATCTTCGGAAGAATACAAGAGTGTAATCTGCGGCTGGATCAGCGAAGCTATAGTCGGCCTGGGAGAAAAAGAAGCTTTTCTTCATGCCGGATCTTATGAAAAAAATATTATCGATGAAACAATACTGCGCCAGGCTCAGAATAATGCCCGGAATAACGGTTATGAGTGCCAGGTAAAAATCAGCGCCGAATCTGCCAATTTTAAAGAAGCAGGTATTATGCTTTCTGCTTCCAATAATACAGCCTATACCAACAGCATAGAAACCAGACTGCAGCGTTTTGAACAGCAGATCAGGAAAATTATTTTTGAGGAAGTATTCAATGCCTGAACGAATAATCGGAAATATACACCGGGTTAACGGCCCGGTAATTGAAGCCCGCGGCATTACCGATGCCCTGATGCTTGAACTGGTAGCTGTCGGGAAACAACGTTTAATCGGCGAAGTAATAAAACTTGAAAAAAAACAGGCTGTAATCCAGGTTTATGAAGATACCACCGGACTTGCTCCGGGCGATGAAATATACGGTTCCGGTTCCCTGCTTTCGGTTGAACTCGGGCCGGGAATGATTGGAACAATCTATGACGGTATTGAAAGGCCGCTTGAGGAATTGTTTAAGGCTTCCGGTAATTTTATCGGTAAAGGAGTAATATCCACCGCTTTAAACCGTAAAAAACTCTGGCATTTCAGGCCTTCAGCGTCAGCCGGAAGCGAAATAAAAAGCGGTATGATACTTGGAACCGTACAGGAAACAGAAAATTTTACCCACTCCATTCTGGTGCCGCCGGATTTGTCTGGAAAAATTATTTTTCTTGCCAAAGAAGGAGATTACACTGTTACCGATACCATTGCCAGCCTCAGCCAAAACGGACAGGAAATCCCGGTAAGTATGCTGCAGAAATGGCCTATACGTAATCCCCGTCCGGTGGCAGAGCGGCTTCCTCTTTCCATACCTCTTATTACCGGGCAGAGAGTTATTGATACGCTTTTTCCCATAGCCAAAGGCGGAACAGTAGCTATACCCGGAGGTTTCGGTACAGGTAAAACCATGACCCAGCACGCTATTGCCAAATGGTGCGATGCCGATATAATTGTCTATATAGGCTGCGGAGAACGCGGAAACGAAATGACGGATGTACTTACGGAATTTCCCAAACTCATTGATCCGCGCACCGGAAAAAGCCTGATGGAACGCACTGTATTAATAGCCAATACATCCAATATGCCGGTTTCGGCTCGGGAAGCAAGTATTTATACCGGAGCCACTATTGCCGAGTATTTCCGCGATCAGGGATGCCATGTAGCGGTTATGGCCGATTCCACTTCACGCTGGGCCGAGGCTCTGCGCGAGCTTTCCGGACGCATGGAAGAAATGCCTGCTGAAGAAGGTTTTCCGGCCTATTTACCAACCCGTATTGCCGAATTTTATGAAAGAGCAGGATATATGCAGGCCTTATGCGGTAAACCCGGCTCGGTTTCCATTATAGGCGCTGTTTCTCCTCCGGGCGGGGATTTTTCCGAACCGGTAACCCAGCATACCAAAAGATTTGTGCGCTGTTTCTGGGGTCTTGACCGTCAGCTTGCCAATGCCCGTCATTACCCGGCTATCTCGTGGCTGGAAAGCTACAGCGAATATTTAGCGGATATTACTCCCTGGTGGGAAAAAAACTCCGGCCTGGAATGGTCAAAACTGCGTTCTGAAATAATGGATGTTCTGCAGCGCGAAGTACGTCTGCAGCAGGTGGTAAAACTGGTAGGCCCGGATGCCCTGCCCGACAGCCAGCGTTTTATCATTGATGTCTGTTCGCTTTTTAAAAACGCCTTTCTGCAGCAAAACTCCTATGATAATATTGACCGATTTGCCTCTGCTGATAAACAATTTAAAATGCTGAAAATTATTGTGGAATATTACCGGCGGGGCGTACAGGCCCTGAAGCAGGGAGTCACCTTAATCAAACTACGTAAAATGAAGGTATATCAGGATATCATTAAAATGAAATTTACCGTGCCCAATGACGATACTGCACAAATTGATAAAATTACCGTGCGCCTGGATCGGGCCTTTTCCGAACTGGAGAATATTTATGCTGCAGCAGTCTGACAGATTACTTCTTTCCGGCAAGGAATATATCGGCCTTGATCGTATTGACGGGCCCCTGGCTTTTGTCGCTAAAACGCACCCGGTCGGTTACCGCGAAATTGTGGAATGTGTAGACAGCCGCGGGATTTTACGCACCGGTATGGTACTTGATACCTCGGCCGATACTGTTGTTATCCAGATTTTTGAAGGCACATCGGGCATGACCATGCCTGGTACGCGCGTGCGTTTTCTCGGCAAGCCCCTGCAGCTTGCAGTTACTGAAAAAATGTTAGGCCGGGTATGGAACGGCCTGGGAAAACCTATTGACGGCGGCCCGGTACTTCCCGGCGATGCCGAGCATGATGTAAACGGTATGCCGATTAATCCCACTGCGCGCGAATATCCGCGTGATTTTATTCAGACCGGAATTTCGGTAATTGACGGTATGAATACCCTGATTCGCGGCCAGAAACTTCCGATTTTTTCCGGAAACGGCCTGCCCCACAATGAGCTTGCCGCCCAGATTGCCAGGCAAGCCAAAATCCGCGGCCAGGCTGAAAACTTTGCCGTGGTTTTTGCCGCTATGGGAGTCAAGCACGATGTAGCGCGCTATTTTATCCGCTCATTTGAAGAAACCGGCGTACTTGAAAATGTTGCGCTTTTCCTCTCGCTTGCTGATGATCCTTCCATCGAAAGGCTTGTTACTCCGCGTTCAGCTTTAACCCTTGCTGAATTTTTAGCTTATGAAAAAAATATGCACGTACTGGTAATAATGACCGACATGGCCAATTACTGCGAGTCACTGCGCGAAATATCAACCCTGCGCGGAGAAATTCCTTCCCGCAAGGGTTACCCGGGTTATCTGTATTCCGATTTGGCGGAAATTTACGAGCGTTCCGGCATGATTAAGGGAATTAAAGGATCCATTACCCAGCTTCCCATTCTAAGCATGCCCAATGACGATATTTCACATCCCATTCCGGATCTTACCGGTTATATTACCGAAGGACAGATTGTTTTTGACCGCGAAATGCATGCCCGGGGGATTTATCCGCCGGTAGCCGGGCTGCCCTCGCTTTCCCGGCTGATGAAAGACGGTATAGGCGAAGGCATGACCAGGGAAGATCATCCGCATCTTGCCAGCCAGCTTTTTGCCGCATACAGTTATGTAAAAGATGTACGCAACCTTGCTTCGGTAATCGGCGAGGAAGAACTTACTCCGCTCGATCATCAGTATATAGAGTTTGGAAAAAAATTTGAAGAACAGTTTGTTTCCCAGAAAACCGGCGAAGACCGTACTATTGAGCAGACTCTTGACCGCGGCTGGGAATCGCTTGCCCTGCTCCCGGCCGAAGAGCTGCACCGCGTTACTGAAGAAGAAATCCAGAAATTTTACGGAAAATAAATATTTATCATGCCGGCAAATATAGCGCCTACCAAAACCAATCTTTTAAAACTCCGGCAGGATCTTAAATTTGCTTCCCTGGGCCACGAACTGCTCGATCAGAAGCGCAGCATTCTGATCATGGAGCTTCTTAATCTGGTAGATCAGACTGTTGATTATCAAAACCGGGTAGAGGCCCTGCTTTTACCCGCATTTCGAGTGTTTGAAGAAGCTGTGTGCTCTATGGGACGGCGCGAAATTTTTCTAACAGCTCCGGCGGTAAATATCGAGTCTTCCATACGCCTCAAAGAGCGTAAAATAATGGGTGTTGCTCTTCCGGTGGTCGAAACGTCATTTACCGAACATGCTCCCTGGTACAGTCCGTTTGGCACCAATTTCCGCCTGGATCTGGCAGCCCGTGATTTTAAAGAAGCCTTAAAACTGTTAGGGAGATTAGCCGAACTGAAAATCTCCGTAATGCGTCTGGCGCTGGAAGTAAAAAAAACCATACGCAAGGTAAATGCCTTGGAAAAAATAGCTATTCCTGATCTCCGCCTGGCGGTTGCACATATTCAGAACCGTCTGGAAGAAAACGAACGCGATATGTTTATTCTTATGAAAGTAATCAAGCAGAAACTTGAAACCAAAAAAAGGGAGCAAGCATGAATCCTTTAATAAAAAGAATTCTGGTATATATTGACGGAACCGAAGCCGGGAGTACCGCTTCGCTTGGAGCTGTTATTTTAGCCAGGAGCATACAGGCCGAACTGCATGCTCTTTATGTAATCAATACCCGGGCCCTTTCCGATCTGGTTAAAACGCATATTTTTCTGCAGTCTGAAGAAGAGGAATATCACCGCGATCTCGAAGCCGATGCCGATCGGTATCTGAATTTTATTAAAAATACCGGCCTGCAGAAAGGCCTGCAGGTAATTACCCACAAAAAAAGCGGAACCGTACATGCAGAAATAAAAAATATCATTGCTGAAATCAGGGCGGATTTGCTGGTGATCGGCGAACTCTCGCATATCCAGAGCAGACGCGACCAGTTTTATGACGAACAGGAGCGCGCCATGCGCATTGTAAATTGCCCGGTGTTAATTATTAAAGACGATGATCGCATACGCGATCTTTATGAGCAGCTTGTTTAAATTCAAGGCATGCTATTAAAACTATGAACAAAAATATTTCTGTATGGATTGTGCCTGACAGTGTTGAAATTAAATATTAACCACATCATTGTAACGCAGTAAAAATTTGGGATTTAAACCGGAGGAAAAATGAAAATCAAATTATTGGCCTCTGCCTGTTTTATTGCCGTAAATCTAATCGTTGGTCTTTTTATTTTTCCCGTTTCTCATGAAGATATTTTCAAGGAAGGCTTAAGCCTGCTAAAGGAAAAGCAGACAAACGAGGCATACAATAAATTTCAGGAAGCATACTCGGTTAATCCTGACTTTCCGCCGGCAATTTATTATTTGGTAAAAATAAATAACAGCAAAAATGATTTTAATAAATCCATATTACTGCTTGATCAATATTTTCAAAAAACGAATGAATACAAAGGTAAAGATCATGACAAGCTTTATGAGGTTTTTGCCGAATCCTGTTTTCAGTCCGGGCAGGAAGAAAAGGCGCTTCAGATTTGTCAAAATGCCTGTCATTACAACAAAACAAACTTTTCGGTTTTCAGGGAATATTCGCAGTTTTTACTGGCAAAAAGTAATTTTTTTGAAGCTAAGTCAATGCTTAATTATATACATTGGGCAGCGGATTTTTTTAACAATTTAAGCCTTCGGTCGATTTGCGCTTATGACATCAAAGCAATTACTTTAAAAGAGATTAAAATGACGGAAAGTCCGGCTGAAAAATATTTACGTGCCGATCGTGAAACAATTTATATTTTTGATACTATTGAAATCAAACATGATTACATGTACCTTGATCCGTTTCATCAGATCACCTCCGACACGGGATTGGTGCCGGGATTTAATGATGATCTGGCAAAGGATATTCTGGATAACAATGACTATATTGTTTTTATTGAATCCGGTTACCCTAAATATTTATTTGAAATAAAAGTAATAGATCTTGCCCCCCTGAAAAAAATTATTCCTGATTTTGATTACAAGCATTTTTTCTTTTATCAGGAGAAAAATATTGATTTTTTAAAAAATGACGGTTTTCGTAAATCCATGATTGACGGCATAAATATTTATTATTATGATGCTGAATTTAGAAATGAAAAAGACGGATATGACGAAAAACTGCAATACTATATTTTTGAAAAAAATAATATTCTGGTCGCTATTATTTCAACCATGGAAACCGGAATCTTTGATAATTATATTGATTTCTTTTCAGAATTAAAAAAACAGCTTAAACTGTAAACCCGATATTTGCATGGGGAATAAAAGATAAAAAGAATTGTTAAGAAATTGTTAGCGTTTTTTTGGGGGGGGCATGCTGATTATAAATTCTATTA
>DNNS01000364.1 GCA_003497555.1 Spirochaetia bacterium | reverse complement strand
CAATATTTTCTGATTCTTTTGCCCATATTATCAAATTATTTCCTTCGCTTTTAATACTGAAAATAGAAATATTTTTGGCATTATTTATTTCCAGAGCAGCATCAGATTCAACTCCTGATAAATTACATTGATAGAATTTAAGAGACTGTAACGAACCGTCAATCTTAATATATCTGAATTCTTTATCCGCGGAGTGGGAGCCTGGAACAAAATTGTACCATTTCCCTCCGCCGTTTGCGCATATTAAAACATGAGGATGTTTTTTTTCCAGGTGTTCCGGAATTGCTGTGCCGTAACCGGCAAAGGGCTGATCTTTCAGCAGCACACTTCTGAAAATTGAATTTTGCCCGCTTTGCCATTTAAGAGCATAGACTCCTGATGTTTCCGCGAAAACAAGAATGCCTAAAAATGATAAAACCATATCAGCATCTGCATTATTTTCTGTTATAATAACCGGTTGCGGATTATGGACGTCGGAAAAAAATTCAGTATTCGGTATTACTGATATCAATGACAAACAAGGAGCCACTCCGATTAGTTTTGTATTTTTTCTAAGCTGCAGAGTTCTGGATATTCTGTAAATTCCTTTTGGCAAAAAAACAGTCTGGTTTTCATCGATAGCTTTTTGCAGCGCTTGGATATCATCGGAAAATCCCTCTCCCTTAGCATTATATCTGGCACTTTTGACACTCACAGCAGTACTTGATTCCAGTGAAGGAAAGTCTTTTTTCCAGAGATGTTTTGCAATAAAATCAATTTCGGGTTTTTTATTCCAGATGCAATTTACAATATTTGTTTTTATTTTTTTTCCGTTAATATACAGAGTAACATTCTGCTCTTTCCGGCCGTTATAATGCTTCATGGTAATTGACTGATTTTCAGTTTCGTGAGCATATTCTTCAATATGCATATAACCGGATTTATTTCCCTTTAATTCTGAGCCATCGGCGCTGGTAACTGCAATATTCGCAGCCTGTATGTATACATTACGCAGATAAATACTTTTATCCGTAGCGATGGCGGTATTATTTTGATTGGTATCTGTAAAAGATATTTCCGTATCAATAATGCACATCTCGCCATGATTTGGATTGTATTGTTCTCCGGAATCACTTTTTATTACCGGTCCGGGATNNCCGGCATAACCATAATAAATTGCATATTGTGTCTGATTAATTAATGTAATTCCGGTAACGGTTGGCGCCGGCTGGCACTCGTTGAAATCAAGCCCGATTCTTCCGCCGATAATTTTGATATTAATATGGCTGCCGCCGGAACCGGCTCCTCCCTCCAGCCCTGTATATCCGTGCACGGCGTTGATGGTACAATCCTGCACACCGGATCCTTCAGCTGCCCGATGGCGAATACCAACAGCCCCGAAATTACCCTTGCCGATATCAATATCAATATTTATAAATAATTGATTATAGGAAATATTGGGTTGAGGAGNNGCGAGTTTTTTGAACGGGCCATGAAATGAATAATTGATTTTTTTTTATTTATGTCATTAAATCCCGGTGCAGCGGCTGTTAAAAATATTTTTGCTCGCTGCCCCGGAACACTGCTTGAGCCTATCAAGATACAAGGGAAATTTTCAGCTCCGGTCGTTTTCCCGTTTTGTCTTTTATAATACCCCTGGTAACATTTTATAGTATCCGAAATTTTATATGTACCTAACGGGAAAAAACAGACCATCTGGCGGTCACGCGCAAAATTAACGGCTTGCTGTATTTCTTTGGTTGAATCCTTTTCACCGGTATGGTCAGCGTTAAAAGGCCCGGCTGTGATATCAACCAGACCAATCTCGGCAAGTTTTTTATTCTGTAATTCCGCCGGTACTTCCAGGTTGATACAATCCATATAGGGTTTGGTTATTGTATTGTATGTATACGGTTTTAACAGGGCTTCATCTGTATTTTCTTCAGCTTTTTCCATATTGATCCAGAAAGAAATAGAAAAATTTTCAATAGTAATATTGTCCGGATCTATCATAATGCCGCTTTTTGACTCTTTAATTTCAATAAAATTATTATTCCCCAGCTTGATTTTATTTAAGTCTGTTTCGTACAGCTTGTTTGGTATTTTTGAGGCATCAGATATTTTTTGTCCTGCTTCTTCGTCAAGCGGCAGATCAAGCACGCATTGCGGAAATATAGATTGAAGAGAAAAAAAAGTTATGAGTATTGCGGTTAAAAAACGCGGCATTATATTACTCCTTGTTGATCAATTTTTACTTCAAAGTTCTTTTCGGATGAGAGAATAAGGGCATCCAGCACTGCCTGGACAATATAGCCATCAAGCGCAGAACAGACGCAGCCAATACCTTTCTCGAGACATGCAATAAAATGCACATATTTATCTGTGATATTTTCAGAAATCAGCACATCTTTTGTCATTTCATTTTTACTGCGTCTGGTTATAACCAGCTCATTTTTATCGCGGTTAAAAAAGGCGCTTGCTTTGGTGCCCATTATTAAAGTTGTTACTCCGGCATCAAATCGTGATGTTTCCCAGCCTACTTCCAGTTCCAGTGTTTTATTATTTTCAAATCTGATAAATGCAGCCGCAAAATCATCAACATCGCCGGAAATAAATNNATAAAAAGCATGAGATCCGAGATCAACGCTTGCGCCGGCACCGGAATATTCCTTTTTAACAAACCAGGCTCCTGCTTGCTGTGATGAGTGATTGCCGATAATTCTTACCTGCGATGCTTTGGCATGGTAAATTTCTCCAAATTCATCATTTTTATTCATTGTGATGATAGCTTGCAGACCTTGATCAAAAATCTGATTAAACCCCATCATTAATAGTTTTTTGGATTTTTTTTCACAGATCAGCATTTCCAGTGCTTCATTGGCGTTCAAGGCCATCGGTTTTTCGCATAATACATTGATACCATGCTGCAGCGCATAAATCGAATCGCTTTTATGAAGAAAATTCGGAGTGCATATAGAAACAGCGTCCAGTTTAATATTATCAATCATATCTTTACTATTAGCAAATAAATGCTGAATTGCAAACTCTTTTTGTATTTTTTCCCGCTGCTCAGCAAAGGGGCTGGACGCTGCTATTACTTCAGCACCGGCTTTTCTGAGGCCTTTAATATGTTCCATGCCGATGAATCCGCAGCCGATTATTCCTATTTTTTTCATTATACCGCCTGATGATAATTAGAATAAACAGTGTTAAATTCGTTTTTAAAATTTTACTTGTCCTATCAGCAATATTCAAAATAAATTACCAATTGATAATTACACCCAATATACCGTTTCTGTTATTTTTTAATTCGTCATAAATAGACAGCGCTTCTGTGTATTTTATCCGGTGAGTTATTAATGACTTTAATTTCAGATCATTTTTCTCAAGAAAACTGAAAAAAAGTTCGGTATGTTTTTCTCTGGTCCACGGATTTTGTAAGGTTGCATATTCGGGATGAGAATTGGCATGTGCGCCGATAATTGAATAACTTGGTGAATTACACAGATCATGAAAATCGATTGTTGTCTTACCCCTGGGGCTGCTCAGAATTACAAACCTGCCCTGTTTTCTTAAAATCTCAAATTCACCTGGAATAATATCAGGAACTCCCGTAAGCTCAAAAATAACATCTGCCAAACGATGATTGGTAATATTACTCACCGTGTTTTTTACATTCTCTTTTCCCGGATTGATTTTAATATATCCGCTCTCCGCCGGCAGCATATTAAGACGTTTTTCAGATAAATCAATACCGATCACCGGTCTTACCCCGCACAAATGACATATTCTGGCCGTAAGATGACCAATAATACCCATTCCAAATATGGCTGCCGATTCTCCCCAGGTTAATTGACTTTTTCTCACACCATTCATGGATATCTGGGCAAGACGGAAAAATGACGCTTCTTCTTGATCTATGGTTTCAGGTACTATTACAGCTTTATCAAATTTACAGATTACATATTTGGCATGACTGCCGGGAGAGGCGACTTTTTTATTCAGCCATGATTTATCAACATTTTTACCGGCAGCAATCACTTTTCCGATATTGCTGTACCCGGGCCGCAGAGGATATTTTCCCATTTGATCCCATCGGGAACCTTTTGAAAAGTTGCCGTTATAAAGTGTTAATTCAGTTCCGGTGCTTATCAGTGAACAGATGGTTTCAACAAGAAGGTCATCATCAGAAATTACGGGCATGTCTTCTTCGATGATCTCCGTTTTTTGACTTTCCGGAAAGATGATTGCATGATTTTTTTTCATATAAATCTTCTTAGTCAAATTTAGATTGATTTTATATTCAGGTTAAAATAGCATAATCATATATGTGCCGATAGACCAGCATAGACGCACCGATCAAGCCGGCATTTTCCCCAAGCGTTGATTTTTTAAAAATAATATTTCTGGACTTGGCATCAAAAATATTTTTATAGAATGATTCTTTTATGGTTTTTAAAAAAAAATCATTGCTTTTATTTATAACCGTACCGCCCACCAGTACTAGTTCCGGATCAAAAGTATTTGCTGAATTTGCCATGCCGATGCCCAGGGTTTTAGCGGCGACTTCTATTATGTTTTTTGCTTTTTTATCATTTGCGGCCTTTTTAAAAAGCCATGAGATGAGATCACTGATTTGAGAAAAATCAGTTTCTTCTTTAAATTTAATTTTTATTATTTCACTTAATCCCTGTTCAGACACATACATCTGCAGACAGCCGCGTTTACCGCAAGAACATAAAATACCATTTTCTTTAATCGTATTGTGTCCGATTTCACCACTGCGAAATGATGTCCCCTGATATAAATCAGCATTGATGATCAGCGCAGAACTAAGTCCTCCAGAAATTCTGAAATAAATAATATTTTTATATCCTTTCCCGGCTCCGAACTGCATTTCGGCCAGCGCATGCAGATGCACATCATTTTCCATGAAAACCGGTATGTTTAATTTATTTTTTAAGATTTGAGCAATATTGATATTTGAAAAATTAAATTTGGCAGAATACAGGCAAATTCCTGTTTCGCGATCAACAACACCGGGAAATGCGACGCCTGCTCCAAAAATATTTTGCAGATTAATTTTAAATTCTGTTAAAAAGGATTTAATTTTTTGATGCAAATTCTCAAAAAACAATTCAGGATTTGCGTTTATTTTTAAATTATATTCTTTAAAAAAAATAATATTACCGTATATCGAGAGCAGGGCGATTCGGATGCTGTAGATATCGATATCAATACTTAATATGTATCCTGCTTTTTCATTTAACTGCAGCAGTTTAGGCTTTCTTCCTCCCGCGCTGGTTGATGGTCCGGAACCGATTTCTTTAATAAAATTTTTTTTTCTAAGTTCATTAATAATGGCAAGAGTTGTTACCTTGCTGATACCCAGTTTTTTACTGATTTCTGCCTGGGTAATAATGTCTTTTTGTAAAAAAAGTTTAATTATACTGGTATTGTTTATTTTTCTCATTAATACCTGATTGGCTGGCAAGTAAAACTCCTATACTAACCAATAGTTAGTTAGTTCTCATAATTAACTAACTATAGTATAATACAATTAGTTGGTGTTGTCAAGTATTATTATAAAATTTGTTAGAAAATTTTATAAAAAATTGATATTTTTTAAATAAGTACTGCAGATAAATACCGGCTGTTTCTCGGTACATGGACGGCTGCGTTTGTAACGCATACGGAAAGCAGCAGATTACCGTTTTTATTCTCAACCCAGATAGCATCGTCAATATCCCTTGTTGTTTCATTGTCAATAGTGATGCCTTTTATTTCTTTTTTNNAGCCAATTTCCCCATGAAATTACATCCTTTGAAAAACTGGGAATTTCCAAGGGAAATGGGTATCTTTAAATTTCTAGTTAAATAGTGTATATTTCAAACAAAATTATTTCTGAAATAACAACTGGTAGAGCAGTAATAAAAATTTGTTCACCGGGCATGGAGCAAAACAATGAATAATGAAGAAGAAAACAAACAGTTACTGGATGAGATCACTACAACTGGAACTGAAGCAATGATGAAAGCAAATATTGATCCTGCATTAATCTATGCATTCAGAAAAACGGGAATGCTCGTGTCTGAGAACAACATGAATTTATTTTCAAAAAACGACTTGAAAGAATGGGATAAAGCAATAGAAGAGTTTAATAGAATCCAGGAAGCATCAAAATTAAATTAATTCCTTGATTTCCAGACGGGCATTTATTCAGGTAATAGTGGAAATATAACAAGTTCTT
>DNNS01000680.1 GCA_003497555.1 Spirochaetia bacterium | reverse complement strand
TATCATAAGCAGAGAGAGCATAAATTATAATTTTTCCCTGATAAAAAAGCTTTTCACGATCCAGATAAAAAGGGCTAATACGAAAAATGCTCCGGGAGCCATAATCATTATGGTCCAGTTGGTCCAGGCGTCGAAAATTTTTATATTCCACACGGTGCCCGCGCCGAAAAACTCCCTGATTACGGCAATAATCAGAAGTACCCAGGTATATCCCATGCCGGAAGAAAAACCGTCAAGCATGGAAAGCAGCGGATTATTCTGCAGGGCAAAAGCTTCAGCCCGGCCCATAACAATGCAGTTGGTAATTATCAGGCCTACATACGGACCCAGTTCGCGCGCTATTTCATGATACCAGGCTTTAAGCACAATATCAACAATGATTACATAAACCGCAATAATCAGCACGGTAACAATCATGCGTATGCGCTGGGGAATATAAAAACGCAGCAGGGAAACAGTTGTGCCGGAAAGCGCTGTGGTAAAGATCAGTCCCAGGCACATGACAAAAGTATTTCGTACTGAATTGGTTACTGCCAGTGTTGAGCAAATTCCCAGGATCTGGACAAAAACCGGATTATCCTTTCCCAGATTACCGAGAAAAACCGCAAGGCCCCTGTTATTTTTCACTGTTTTTTCCCCGGGATGAAATTTTTTCCGCAGCGGAGTTTATAATATTCATTACTGCTGCTGATGATATGCTTGCCCCGGTAACAGCATCAAATGAATTTTCTGACGGTGAATTTTCTTTTTTTATCCGTACAGGTATTTTTTTCCCGCGAAATTGTTCTTTAAACCGGGTTTCTGCTATGCGGGCGCCGAGACCCGGAGTTTCATTCTGGCTGATAAAATCTATACCTGTTATCATGCCCCCGTCGGGAGAAAAAAACACTGCAGCGGTAATTTCACCCCACAGACCCGGGCCGGAGGCAATAATACCGAGTACCGGATTTTCTTTTTCAGCATGGAAAAAAACGCCGTTTTCCCTGATCAATTGCCGGTAGGCGGCATTTATATCGGCCGAATATATTCCGGCTGCATATAATATGGCTTTTTTCTGAGCTGATGCCTGGCCTGCTTTAATAAGCGGAGCTGTTTTATTGTATAGAAAACATAAAGGAAATACAAAGACTAGGCTGATTAAAATCATAAAAAACATGGTGTAAAGATATTCATACACTTTCTTTTTTTTCATGCGCTTGTCTTTTTTTCAAGCAGGTTAAAAGTATAATCGGTTATGGGCGCAATCATATTTCCGAGCAGACAGGCAAACATAAAACCTTCGGGCCATACGGAAAATTTACGGATTAATACGGTAAGCATGCCGATTAATGCCCCGTAGACAATGCGTCCCAGGTCATGCTGGCTGGCGCTCACCGGGTCAGTTGCCATAAAAAAAATTCCGAATAAAAAACCGCCTTTTATCAGCATGGCAAAGGGCGGTTCGGAAGAAATGCCGGTAAAAAAAAATGCGGTTTCCATCAGCAGAAAAGCAGCCAGGCCGGAAAATATGATGCGCGGATTTACGGTTTTTTTTATAATCAGATAAAAGCCTCCAAGCAGAATAAGCAGTGCGCTGCTTTCACCAAGCGAGCCTGCGGTTAGTCCGGTAAAATCTGCGAGGTTTAAACCGGTATGAAGCGGAGTTGCAGTACTCAGGGCATCAAGGGAATATTTAATAAAACCGCCGGGAAAACCGGCTGCCGGAACTGCCCACCTGGCTGTCATTTCACTGCCGAAACTTACATAAATAAAAGCCCGTCCGATCAGCGCCGGATTGAAAATGTTTTTTCCGAAACCGCCGAATACCATTTTCCCGAAAACCATGCCGAATATTATACCGGCCCAGGCAATCCATAATGGCAAGGTCGGAGGAAGGCTGAGAGTAAAGAGCAGACCGGTAACAAGCGCCGAAGAATGCACTTTGCTGCGGCTGAAAGCAAGTTCGGTTAAATAAGCGCATAAGCATACTGTTATACTTAAAACCAGGCTGCGCCATCCGTATAAATAAATGGAAAAAAGCAGCAGGGGCAACAGCGCATAAAACACCCTTTTCATGGGTAAAACCCAGATAATCTGCAGTTTTTCGGGTATTATGCTTTTCATCAGTTAAATGCAACAAACATTAAATACTTCCATATTATATATCAGGG
The DNA here is from genome assembly GCA_003497555.1 of Spirochaetia bacterium. Lineage (GTDB taxonomy): Bacteria > Spirochaetota > UBA12135 > UBA12135 > UBA12135 > UBA12135. The sequence goes on along the minus strand of DNNS01000680.1, from coordinate 19,286 downwards.
AGTTTTTTTTATCAAATTTAACTATGATATAACCGATCATTATAACAAGACATTTACCGGATCAGGCGTAAAATATAATTTTAACTGGAAAATTTAATGAAAAATCTGAAAATCCTGTGTTTACACGGCCCTAATCTTAATATGCTGGGCAAAAGAGAGCCCGGAATATACGGGCAGGATACTCTGGACAGTATAAATACCGGGCTGGAAAAAATCGCTCTTGAAAAAAAAATCAAAATGGAGTATTTTCAGTCTAATCATGAAGGCGCCCTGGTGGATTGCATCCAGGCTGCAGCCGGTAATACCGATTATATTATTATTAATCCTGCGGCCTATACGCATACTTCCATTGCCCTGCGTGATGCCATATTATCAGCTGCCATTCCTTTTGTAGAAGTTCATCTGTCCAATATTTATAAACGCGAGGAGTTCCGCAGAAAAAGTCTGCTTAGCGATTTGGCTGCCGGAGTAATATGCGGTTTCGGAAAATATTCCTATTTTTTGGCTTTGAATTATATAATCAGCAAGGAGTTATTATGAAAAAAATATTATGCATTCTGCTCATAACCGGTCTTTATGCAGCCGACCAGGCCAAACCGCCGGCAGACGATCCGTTAATAGTTAATTCCCGGCTGGTACAGGCCAAATACGATTTTATTGAAAAGCTGCTTTCCATCCGCCGCTACCGTGAGGCTCTGGATGAACTGCTGCAGCTTAGAACCGATCTGCCCCGTAAAATGCAGGAGTATACTGATTATAAAATCGGTACAACCTATATGGCAGTGGGAGATTACATTTTATCGGGATTTCTGGTGGAAGACAGTTATGGTGTGATAAAATACCGCGACGAGCTCGATGTGGTTTATTATACCGAAGAAGAAAAACGTGTGCTCAGAGACAAGCTGAAAAATTCGGATGCCAAAAACACCCAGCCTGCATCCGGCTCCGGAGCGGATTCGGGAGGAGCTTTAAACGCGCCTGCTGCGGGAGGCGGTTTGACAGATACAGCGCCGGCCGCAGCATCGCCTGTAACAGATCTTGCTCCGCTGGAAGAAAAACTGGGCGGCAGTGACAAACCGGTTTCGGGTCTGCAGCAGAAAGCCGCTAAATATTATCAAAAAGCGGTTGATCATTTTAATTATCTGATCAGCGGTAAAACCACGCAGCGGGACTATAAGGAACTGGCTGTTATAAAAAAAGCGGAAACTTTTTTAAAAATGGGAGAAACGGTTTTTGCCGACCGGGAATACGAATTCTTTATGCGCTATTTTACCGGTTCCAGCCGCATGGTTGATGTTATGATGGCCAAAGCCGATGTGCAGGTAAAAATGGAAAAATATTTTGAAGCTGTACGCACCCTGGAAGATATTCTTGAAACCTGGCCTGAAACCGATAAAAAAGATCTGGTAAATATCAAAATCGATTATATCAAGCTTCTGAATTCCAAAGGCCGTTTTGTAACTGATTTTGAAAAAAAGGAAGACCTGGAAAATAAAATGCAGGTGATTCAGGAATTTGACAATCAGGTGCAGGAAAAACAGGAGAAACTTGATAAAATCGAGCAAAAACTGAAAAACAGTACATCAGAAACCGCATCTGCCCCGCCGGCAGCCGAGAAAACTCCTTCCGATCCCAAAGCCGAAAGTCCTTCTCCTGCTCCCAAAGCAGACAATCCGCCGGCTGCTCCCAAAAAAGAAAACTCCGGGTTCGATGATTTGCTGGAATAGATCCGGTTTTAGTTGTGAATATCAATTTGTCCTATGAAAACTGTCTGCTTACAGACCCGTATAATATTCGTTTTCTGACAGGATTTTCCGGAAGCCAGGCCCGGCTGCTTAAAGCCGGAAACAATTACTTTCTGTTTCTGGACGCCCGGTATTATGAAGCATGGAAAAAAAAAGTTCAGGGCGCCGAAGCAGTTCTGATAAAAAAAAACTTTACTGAAGAAATTACCGCATTTTGCCGAAAAAAAAAGATCCGTGTCCTTTATTATGAAGATTATGCGCTCAGCGTAAAAACCCACAGGCAGTTTACCGAAAAAACCGGCCCTGAGTTTATACCCATGGCTGACGAATCCCTGCGCAGTCATAAAACACCCGGACAGATTAAAGATACGGAAAAAGCCCTGCAGATTGCCGAAGACGGTTTTTTGTATATTCTGTCGTTTTTGAAAGAAAACATCCGGGAACTTGATATCATGATTGAACTTGAACATTATCTGCGGCTTAAAGGTTCGGAAAGACATCCTTTTCCGGCGATAATAGCCAGCGGCCCGAATTCATCCTGTCCGCATCATCAGACAGGAATGCGGCGTATTGAAACCGGAGATGTTCTGCTTTTTGATTTCGGTGCGGTATATAACGGGCTGTGTTCGGACATTTCACGCACCGTTTTTTTCGGAAAATTAAAAAACAGTGCAGCCCGGGTTGCCTATGAACGGGTGAATGAAGCCCGGGAACAGGCTTTTGCTTCCATAAAAAATATACCCCTGCCGGCCAAAAACGTGCATACCGCCGCGGATAATGTTTTTTCCGGATACAAACAGAATAAATTTTTTCTGCACGGCACAGGACACGGAACCGGATATAATATTCACGAATATCCCAGGCTNNTCGATCTTTACCATAGAACCGGGACTTTATTACCGGGGAAAATTCGGAATCAGAATTGAGGACATGGCGGTAATACAAAAAGGCCAGGTGCGCAGAATGAATATCACAGGAACGGATTTGCTTGTTCTGTAGAAATAAAACATGGCGGAAAAAATTTTTAATGTTCTTTTTTATAAATATCATATTTTCAAGGAAGATGAACTGCTTAAAAATGAATGCCGCGATGTGGTCAACATTATCGAGCTTTCCAATATCAGCAGTATCCGCGATGATATAAAAAATCACACTCCCCTGGTGGTAATTCTTGAGTATTCATTTACCTTAATCAACAAGGGTTATTATATACGTCTGATTAAAAATCTGGGTAAAGAACTGGTGCTGATAGTAACCCTGCCGGATTTTTTAAGCCGGGAAAAACTGCAGGAGCTCTGCAGCGGCGGACAGATTTCCTTTTTTATCAATTCATCCGCCACTACGCTTGAATACCGCCTGCTTATCCAGTCCATTCTGGAAAGGCGCAGCCTGCTGCTGGATCTGGATGAAGCCCGCAGGCGCTATGATTCCATCATAGACGAGTATAATAATTACCGGCACATTCTGACGGAAAAAGATCAAGAAATCAGCAAACTGAAAAAATATATTGATGAAATTATTATTGAAGACGAAACTACCGGGCTTTCCAACGAGCGTTACTTTATCAGTTTTTCCAAAACCGTGCTGGAAGAATGCCGGCGCTACAAGGATAATGCCTGTCTGGCAATTATTGAAATTGACAATATTCCCCAGATTGTGGAAGTATACGGAGAAAGCTGCTCCGGGGCCATATATAAAGAAACCGGGGAAGTGATTAAAAAACATATACGTAAAAACGATATTGCCGCTTTCAGCGATGATCATCTGCATTTTCTGGTATGTTATAAAAAAATCAATTTTGATGCCGTGCGCATGGTAACCGAGCGTCTGCGTATTTTTTTAAACGATCATGTTTTTATTTACAATGAAAAACAGTTGCGAATCACGGTTTCCATCGGTATGGCCTCAAGCCTGAATTATTATAAAAACGCTTTTGATTATGAGGAACTTGCCGCCCAGGCCAAAATCGCCTTGACTAACGCCATAAAAAAAGGCCGTAATTCGGTAGTAGCCTATGCATAGACAAAGCTGCATATTTACATTAAAATAGTGCTATAAAACACCATGAGCGATAATAACAACGATTTTAACAGGGCATCCGAGGGTTCCAGGCGTCTGGCCCAGGAAAGACTTGATAAATACGGACTGGTCGGGGGCAGCGAAGAATGGACCAAAGCCAAAGAAGTTTTTAAAAGCTATTCCGGAGAAGAACAGGCGGAAGAAAAAAACCGCAAACGCAGTAATCCCAAGCGAAGTTCGTCTTCGCATCATGACGATTATGAAATTCTGCTGGAAAGTCTGAAATCCCTGCTGTCCAAAAAAACAGCCAATTCCGATTTAAAATACCATAATCTGGTACGACAGGCGGATCGTTACCGCAATATGGGAAATCTGCGCGGCGCCATGCAGTTTATTCAGGGCAAAATCACGGATTTTTCCCGGCTGCCGGATCGATCTGAAAATGAAAGCAGTGAAAACGTATCTAAAAGTTTTTTTGAAAAACTTATCGGTTTTTTTTCTTTGGGTTTTTTTATTTATAAAATAACCAGCCGGTATCTTTCCATAACAGGTATGATCAAAAAAGAAGCGCTTTATTTCCTGCAGACCACGGTATATAATGCTGCTCACGGTACCCTTGATTCCGGGGCCGAACGCTATAATCCCGGGCTGCTTGGTATTTGTTCCGAGGTGCTTGATAATTACTATGATACTCGTTACTGTACGCCCCAGGAATATAATGTACTGCGTCTGCTGGAAAAAACCATTTCCAGCCTTGATTTTATTGTTTTCAGCCGCGACTCAGGCGCCGATACCGCGCTTTCCCGTACGCCTTTAATCTGGGATGATCTGAATAATCCGGCAGATGTCATGAAAGCATTCAGGGAATTCGGGAAAAATGCCCTGCTTACTGCCCAGNNATTATCTCTGATCTTCTGCCGCGCATTGCGGAAAAAACCGGCAAAGACCCCCTGCTGCGCCGAAGTATAAACGATAATCTTGATTTACTGCTTGGCAGCCGTATTCATGACCTGGCTGCGATTTTTGCCAGCTCCGAAAAAAACAGGGTAATTGACAGAGAAACCGAATTGTGGGAATATTACCGGATTTCCCGGGATGAAATGAATATTAATACCTCCCGCAAGGATCTCACCACCAGGGCTTTTGCCGAAAATCTTTCGCGGCACCGGGCGCTTAATAAAGAAGCCGGCGAACTAAAAGAACGCATGCAGAATCAGAAAAAAATCAACCAGCTGCTGCAGGAAGCCAATACCATGTTTTACCGCTATGACATGAAGCTTACCAGCGAAGGCAGCACGGATTTTGACAAGGAAGAGATTAAAAAACAGAGCAGCCAGCCCTTTCGTTATTTCAGCCGGCGGACCGATATTTTTATCGAACTCTTCGGCGATTATCTTGAAAAAAAAATTCCGGTCAATGTCGTTCTGCCCAGTAAATCCAGCGGAGTATCCCAGATTGAATTCGCCTCCACGGTTATAGCTAAATTACAGAAAATAAATTTGGCCGGCAAATACCGGCAAATCGGCGATCTTGAATTTTACAGCAGTGTGTTGAAAAAAGCTGTGCTGGAAAAGCCTTTTAACATAAAACCCGAAGATTTCAGGCGCATGCTCTGTACTACCAAAGAAGAAAAAAACCATGCATCCGAATTTTTTGAGTACCGTTCCCAGATTGAAACCGTCAGGGAAATGCGTAATTTAATCGGTATTATCAGCAATCTGATAGCCGAAGAGATTCAAAACCGCAAAAGCAATAATCCCGATCTGCTTAGCGCCCAGGTCTCTGAAAACAAGTTTCAGATATTGTTTGAAAACAAGACCGCAACCTACGGAGATCTGCTGCGTCTTGGTTATGCCCTGTCACTGCGTATTGCCTATGACCTTTATCATCCGGCGGCCCGGGCCAAATATATTTCCGACGAAGATTATGAAGCCGAAATGAACCGCATTAAAAACGAAACGGAATATCTTGAACCGCTTGCGGAATAAACATGTTTATACCACAAAGCAACGAGCCTGCATTCCCTGATCAGACAGGCTAAATCGCTGTTATCCGAAAACGAGTCTCCCAGTGCATTATGTATCTCTATTATTGCGCGATACATTTTTTTTTCAAATAGTCTGTGCAGCAGGGCATAATATATTTCCATGCTTACCAGCCTGCGGTTTTTTTTTAGTATTTCAGACAGCCTGGCGGTATTGCCTTCATCAGACCAGCGGTCAAGAAGAAACAACAGATAATTCTGGCGGAGAGTGTCGCTGGCGTCAGGCAGCATAAGCAGTTCCTTCATTTTTTCCCGGGCGCTGCTTTCATCTCCGGCATTTAAATATATATAAACAATCAGCATTTTATAATCCGCCTGCCCGGACTGGTTGAAGGCGAGTTCTGCAAAGTAAAGTCCATCGCTGTATTTTTTCTGCAGATAAAAAATCAATGCTGTGTTGTAATTGGCGGCATGGCAGGCCGGATTAAGCAGCAGGGCATAACGGAAATAATTCAATGCCAGCTCATAATTTTTTGCCTGGCAGGCTTCCAGGCCGCGCTCCATCTGCCAGCGGGCTGTTTCGGTTTTTATGGCCGATTCCACCGGAAAAATTATGCAGATTAAAAATATTAAAAAAAATAAATTCGGTTTTATAATTATTTGCCTCTTTGAAAAATAAATTTTAAAAAGATTTTACGGTAGAGGACCCCGGATCGCGCCGAGGAGATTTTCATCTTTGGTAAAAGAATCAATATTAATAGCAGGGATTTGAATGTTGTTATTTAAAGTAAAGCCGCGTAAGCCGGAGACTCTCCTGGAATCGTAAAAACTAAAAACCCCGCAGTTTAACGGCTGATCTTCAAAAATATCTATGATAGACTTTATTACGTTAATCTGATATTGCTGATTGGGCCCGAAATGAAGTTTCAAATATTATCTCCGGGCCGGTAAATAGTTGCTTTAAAAAAATTAATATCCGTGTTATTTTCAAACTCAATTTTTGGGTATATTTTCAAGGCGCGCAGAATCCCGCTGCCTATTCCTCGGTACGGAATTATATCAGATGCAAATGAACATATGGTTGGATTGCGTTTTATGGAAACACCCTTTTTTATATTATCAATCGTTAAATGATTGGGTAATGCCCCCGGGCTTATAATTTCGATGCGATCGTCAAATATTCCTATTCTAATATTACCGCTGACAAAAAAATCACGATGTAAAAGCGCATTGGCAAAAAGTTCGTCAATGACCGGCATTGGTATTTCGGGATCGCCGACCGAATTAAAATTTTTACCATTTTGTATGCGTTTGATGTTTCTGGCAATAAAAGCCCTGCCTTCTTCAAAAAGTTTTTTAAGGTTGCCGTCAATATTCGCACTGTCACGATAATCGCTTCCCGCCAAATCTTTGCCAAAAAAAGAAATGCAAATAATCTGATTCCCAATAAAAAGACGGGGAATATTATTTTTGCCGAAAAGATAGGAGCCGCAAAGATTAAAAGATCCATCCGAGGCAAGGTTAAGATTCTCAAACGCTCTGGGAATATCGGTTTTTTTCAGCTCTTCATCGTATTTATTTTTATAAAATTCCAGAAAATATTCACTATCAATATCATCCCAATTACCGCCCTTAACCGGTGTTTCTTCCGCGAGTAATTTCCCGGACTCCTGAAAAAGCCGTCTCATTTCATCATTAGAAATCATTCTTTTGTCCGCTCCAGATCGGGTAATAAACCTGCCATCCTTAGTCGCGTAAGGTTTGTTTGCCCCGCAAGGCACCTTAATAATCATCACTTTTTTGTTTTCAAATTCAAAAATATCAGAAACCGGATATATTGGCGGTACGTAATTTTCTGATGCGGCGTTGGAGAGAAGTTGATTTATTCGGCTGATATCGTCTCCTGATAGTCCGATAACATCACCTTCGTCATCCACACCAATGATTATTTGCCCTCCAAGCGAGTTGGAAAATGCAATTAATTCCAGTGCCAGTGCGTTTGCGTTGGTTAAATTTTTTTTAAATTGAAGCCGCGTATTTTCGCCGCCGCGAATAAGTATTTCAAATTCCGATTCATTCATAAAAACATTTTCCTTTTCTCACACCGCCTTCCATTCAATCCCCGCATCCTTTATCTGAAATAAGGAATTGCTTTTTATTTGAATTTTTTTATCAATAAAATCATATCCCTTACTGCCTTTTCCAGCCCGGTAAAAACGGCGCGGCTGATAATGGAATGACCGATATTAAATTCATGGAAAAGACCTGCGCCGAGAAGAGGAATAATATTTTTATAATTAAGACCATGCCCGGCATTTACAATCAGACCTTGTTCCCGGGCAAAACGGGCAGAGGCCAAAAGTTTATCAAGCTCGCAATCTGTCTGTTTCCCGGAAGCATTGGCATAAGCGCCGGTATGAATTTCAATTAAGGTTGCTCCGGTATCAAGAGCAGCGCTGATTTGTTTTTCTTCAGGATCAATAAAAAGAGAAACTGAAATATTTTTTTTCTGTAAAAACAAGGTAATTTCTTTGATTTTACTGAAGTTTCCGCAGACATCAAGCCCGCCCTCGGTGGTGATTTCTTCCCTGCGTTCCGGCACCAGAGTAGCCTGATTAACTGCGGCGGAGACTGCTATTTCGGCGATTTCAGAACAGGCTGCCATTTCCAGATTAAGTCTGGTTTTTATCACCCGGCGCAGGGTAAAAAGATCGTGATCCTGAATATGCCTGCGGTCTTCGCGCAGATGACAGGTTATACAGTCTGCCCCGGCCGCCTCGGCAATCAGGGCTCCGTCCGCAGGGTCAGGCTCGTGTCCCCTGCGGGCTTCGCGGAGCGTAGCTATATGATCAATATTAACGCCGAGTAAAGCCATATTATTTTTTTTTAACCTGGATGTTTATGGTTTCAGGGAATATGGATTTAATAATATATTCCTCTCCGCGCGTCATAACCGGTACATTATATTCACCTTTTTCGGAAATATTCTGCAGATCAATAAAAAAAGCCAGCAGGTCTTTATTAAAGGAAAAGGCATCGGTTCGCGGAAGCAGCATATTAACTTTTTCAAGAACCAGATCCTGGGTATTTTCGACTGTTAATTTCCCGTCAAGATTAAGCACTGTAACCGGAATCCGGGTAAAAACGCGTTCAATATATTTGCTTTGAATAAAGATTTTAAGGCGCAGGCGTTTTTCGGGCATTTTTATCCGCGAGTAGGAGCTGCGGTTCAGGCTCACATTTATTTCATAGTCGGCGTTGATGCCCTCAAGCGAAACCGGCTCGGTTTCTATAACATTTATTTCAGCAAGAATGCTTTCCGGCCCGGAGATCTGCACCTGGGGCGGTGTAATTCTGTAACCGGTGATTATGGCGCCCTGTTCGGGTACGCTGGTCAGTTTGGGATTTACCGGAACCGTCTTGCTTTTTATCATATCAAGCTGAATGGTGATACTGGAGGGAGTAATGCGCAGGATATTTAGATATTTATATTTTTTATTTTTTAATTCTACCTTGAAGGAATGTTTGCCGCTCAGTGTATCTTTTAAATCTACATAAGCCAGGGTATTTTTATTGTTTACAGACTCAATAATGGATTTTGGTCCGCTGATGCTTACGTCAACAGCCTGTGGTATTTCGTTTGCCGGAATAAGGAATTCAGGCATGTTGAGAAGTTCCAGCTGCGCGGAAACGGTTTTTTCGATATTTTTCTGGCTGTCAAGATAATAATACAGGGCAAAGGCGGCCAGCAGGGAAATTATTTTAGCCGTCAGATTGGTGGTAAAAAACTGAACAGCAATCATGGCAATCTGCCGTAAGGTATTCATTTTTTTTTCTCGCTTTCTTTGGCGTTTTTCTGTTCCGAAAGGCTTAGCAGCAGACTTTCCAGATTGGTATATGTCTGTTTGGGGAAAAATTCGCTGTTATATGCAGCGGCAATATCGCCGGTTTCTTCACTGACAATAATGATAAACGAATCGGTTTGTTCCGAAAGCCCGATGGCCGCCCGGTGACGCGTACCGTAGCGCGAGGGCAGATTGGTGCGGTTGGTAAGATTGGGAATAATACATGAAGCAGAAAGAACGCGATCCCTGCGTATTATAACCGCTCCGTCGTGCAGAGGATTGTTTTTATAAAAAAGACAGACCAGCAGTTCCGCTTTAATGGCGGAATCAATGTGTATGCCGGAGTTGATAATATTGTCAAGCTCGTCATGCCTTTCGATTATAATCAGGGCGCCGATGCGGCCGGCAGAAAGGGTTTTTACCGCTTCTATGATTTCAGAGGAATATTTATTATTCATCTGAAAAAGCATTCCCCACAACCGTGTGCGCCCGATATTATAAAGACCGCGTCTTATTTCCGAAGGAAAAAGAATTATAATGGCGATGACCAGAATTTCCGAAATTTTTCCGAGAATAAAATTGATGGTAATTAAATTAAGAAAGCGGGAAATAACAGCAAGCGAAACAAGAATAATCGCCCCCTTGATTACGGGCAGGGTGCGGGTATGGGCGATATTCATATAAATCTGATAAAATAAAATCGCCACAAGCAGAACATCGATTACTATCAGCATCTGGCTGGTAACCGGATTGGGGAACAAAAGACTCAGCATTATCAGGCGCTCCTGGCTGCAAAAAAACATTTTAAAAGATCATTAAACGGTTCAGGTTCATGAACGCGTATAATATGAGCTCCGTTAAGCACAGCAGCCAGCTGCACGCCAAGCGTACCGCTTAAACGCCTGTTAACCTGCCGGCCTGTAAGATCGCCGACCATTTTTTTCATGGACACTCCTATCAAAACCGGAAATCCCGGTTCCAGGAAACGCGGAATGGCTTTAAGCAAGGCGAGATTATGTTCCAGTGTTTTTCCAAAGCCGATCCCGGGATCAATAATTATCTGCTTTCCGGTAAATCCTGCGTTTAGCAGAAACTCGGCGCGCTCCGTTAAAAAATTATATACTTCGTCAGCCACACTGCTGTAAACAGGAGCATCCTGCATATGGCGCGGAGTACCCTGCATGTGCATGATGATCACCGGCAGGCGTTCGCGGAGCATGACTTCTGCCATGCGCGGATCCGCCTGAAAAGCCGAGATATCATTAATAATATCCGCTCCTTCGGCAGCAGCAGTTTCCGCTACTGCCGCCTTGCAGGTGTCAATGGAAATTATAATCTGCGGAAATTTTTTTTTAAGCAGACATACTGCCGGAATTACCCTGCGTATTTCTTCTTCTGCACTTATGCCGGCAGAACCCGGCCTGCTTGATTCTCCGCCCAGATCAAGAATACGGACACCGGCATTAATCATATTTTCAGCCCGGGTCAGCAGGAGTTTTTCGGAAAGAGCGCCGGTTTCGGTAAAAAGGCTTCCCCCGTCAAAAAAAGAATCGGGAGTGCAGTTGATAATTCCCATAATTACCGGCTCCCGGTAAGTAATGGAAAAAGCGCGGCCGATAGTTTCAGGAGTATTCATAAGTAACTCCCTCATGGCTGATGGTACAGGTATTCTGCGCAGCCGGTTCGGTGTAGCCGATAATTTTGGCTTTGATATGAAAAGACGCTGCGATTTCTATAATACCGGATGCGGTTTTTTCATCAGTAAAAATTTCAAGCCTGTGTCCCATGNNCCCGCCACATTTCCTTCATGGATGTTTTTTCGGCAATCAGCCGGAAGAGCGGCGGAATGATAAAGAGATTATTTTTTATAAAATGAATCTGTTTTGAAAATTTGAGGCACTTGGTCTGGCCGCCGCCGGTGCAATGCACCAGGCCTTTTATTTTTTTTCGGAACCGGGGAAGAATTTCTTTCATAACCGGAGCATAGGTGCGGGTAGGAGAAATAACCGCACGGCCGATTGTAATTTCCGTGCCGGGCAGCGGATCGTTCATGCGGAATTTCCCGGTATATGCGTATTCTTTGGGCATATACGGGTCAAGCGCTTCAGGAAAATGTTCCGGATACCAGGAAGAAAAAAGATCATGCCGGCAGGATGTGAGTCCGTTGGACCCGATGCCGCTGTTATAAGCATTTTCATAAATTGCCCGGCCTGAAGATTCAAGCCCGACTATACAAAGACCGGGCGCGATGCGGGAATTATCGATTATCTCGGAAGATTTACCGCAGGAAAAAACCGTACAGCCGGTATCAAGCGTGCGGATTACGTCACCGGCATCGGCTGTTTCCCCGCCGGCAGTTACCGCCGCTATTTTGTAATTGCGAAACAGTTCTGCGCATTCTTCCACACCCGCGATTAATTCTTTTATAATTTCCGCCGGGATGAGAAATTTGTTGCGGCTGATGGTTGTGCTGATGGTAAAATTATCAATCAGACCCGCGCATAAAATATCGTCGGTATTCATAACCACCGCATCACGGGCCAGATCGCGGAATACGGACAGATCGCCGGTTTCTTTCCAGTAGAGATAGTTTAAGAGCGGCTTGGTGCCGGCTGTATCGGCGTGCAGAATCATAATATCGGATTTACGGTTTTTAAAAGGAAGAATTTTGCAAAAAGCGCCGGCAAAAAGACCGGGATGCAGATTTTTTACAGCCTGCTGCACGTCTTCCTTTTTATAAGAAACTCCGCGGTTTGAATAGTTTTCCGATTGGCAGTTCATAGTTTACCGCAGCGCAGCCAGATAAAAGGCGCAGTTAATTGTTATCAGCAGATTAAACTGAACGGTTTTATAGAGCCAGATATTTTTTTTCAGGGCCGGCAGTTTCAGCAGGGCAATCAGGAAGAAATAAATACTGTAAAAAAAACCGGCCGCCATCCGGATTAAAAATGCGTCTGGAATTTTTTTTTGAATAAATTCGGCCCAGGCCATGAATTTTTCCTGCAGGCGGTTTTCAAAAAACAGGGCGGCGGAACCCGGGTTTTTTTCTTTAAAACGGCTCTGCCAGGCGGCTTTTTTTTCAAAAGAAGGCCTGATGACCAGTGAAACCGGGGCTGAAAATATTTTTTTATATTCATTGATATTAATTTCGTTAATCTGGGCATACAGTGTTCCCGTATAGAGGGCAAAGTACAGCAGTAAAAACACCGCAGCGCCGTACAGCAAGCCGATAAAACATTTTAATAAATAAAATTTTGTCCCTGGAGAAAAAAAAACCGGAAAAGAAAACAACAGGCAGGGAAAAAATATTACGGTATATGAAGCCAGTTCAACTGTAAAATCAAGCCTGGTTATCTGAAAAAGTCCGGTATTGCCCGGATACAAATATTTTAAAAGCAGCAGAACACCGGCCGTACATACTGTTAAAAGCAGAGTTTTAAAAAGAGCAGTAAAACCTGCAAAAACAGTACGGATAAAAAACATAATTTTCCTGCCGGGACGGAGGTATTATAATATGAAAAATTGAAACTTTCTACACGGATAAATTCGGCGATGCTGATTAATAATAATTAAAATTTCGTAGTAAAATTCAGCGTGTCAAATGATTTCGCGCAGAACTCGCAGAGATTCAACCACGATGTTGATCAACCCCTCTGCGTGCTCAGCGAGCTCTGCGAGAAACTCTTTAATTTTACAATGAGATTAAATTATGGCTTACTATGCCCAACAATTAGTAACAATCCCTTTTCAATCAGGGAATCATTTTATTTTTTTTGGCGTCTTTTACAACCTGTTGGTATTTTTCGATCATATTATTATTTTTAAAGAGTTTCTTTCGCGCGTACAAAGCCAGCCTATTGATCCTTTTACTTTTTCTGCAATGCTGGGAAAATATTTGCTTGGCTAATGCTTAAATACTCCTACCTTCGTTTTTGTCTGAACTGCGCTGAGTTGCGCGCCTGGTTCCCGGAAGCAGTTTTTCGCGGCGCATTGGGCTACACTCTGATAAAAAAATATTGCCTGCAAAAAAATCATGAAAAAAATTGCCGAATTTGCCCGTTTAACAAACATTGTATAAATGCCTTGTTTTTTCACCCTGAACCGGCGGCCGAAAGCATAATTAAAACTTCAACGCCGCCAATGCCTTTTAGCCTTTTTGCCCGAAATGTTTCCGGGCAATGGTTTTTATTTTTTATTCTTATCGGGCCGGCTATGGAATATAGCGCCGAGTTAATCGATGCAATATGTGAAATGGGGCGTGAAGGAGTCAGCAGAACAAAAATAAAATTTAGTGTTTTGAATATTATGGATATGCATACAGGCATAGAACTTTTTAATCAAAATACCTCTATTATCAAAAAACCTGCATGCGGCGAATTTAATTTATCTTTGCTTAAAGGAAATTCTGCTGCTGATCTTCAAATAATAACCCTTTCGCCTTGGCGAATTCAAATTCAATCAAAATTAACCCGCAGCTGGCAATTTGAAGATTTGGTAAAAAAACTGCTGTTAAGGTACTCATTGCTTTTATCTACTTATAGCGGCATGAATTATGAATATTCTGAGTTTTTAGAAATGGCCGGTCAAGTGATTTTGGTAAATAATAATTTACGTCTAGTATCACGCCGTCGGTTTTCTTCCACACAGCAGTCAATAATCGACATGGATGGAATGATTGGAAAAATGACTTTTCATGGCCCGGTAAGAGACTTTGAAAAATTGCTGGAGTTTGGGGCTTTATTCGGCATAGGCAAAAATACTGCATTCGGCTGCGGCAGGTTTGAATATAGATTTTCAGATAAATAATTTTTGGTTTTATTGTCGCGCCCCTCGCGGACGCGCGGAATACCCAAAATCTTATTTCCAATTAAATTTTAATTTTCTATTCTTCGAGGCACAATCAATCAAATATAAATTAATTAAATTTTGATAAGTTATACCTAATTCAGTTGATAATCCTTTAAAATATTCCACTGCATTTGGGTTTATTTTAATTGTAATTTGTTTTTTTAATAATTTAGCATAAGGATTCCTGCTTGCTTTCATCTTTGAAAAATCATATTCTTTTTTCATAGTTTTTCTCCCAATAGTATTTATTTTCTTTTTTGGTAGCTTTTCGTGCGGAAAATATTCTGATATGGCTATCGTCTTCTTGATAACAATGACAAACAACTAATATTTTAAGTTTTTCATTTTTACCAAGTAAAATAAATCTTTCTTCGATAATTGAATATTCTTCGTCTGAAAACAATAATCCCATATCGTCGAAAAAGGCTGATTGTGCCTCGTCGAATGAGATTTTATGTTTAATTATATTGCTTGTATTCTTTTTTTCATCCCATGTAAAAACAATCTCATTCATAATTATATTATAATTATGAAAATGTTTTTTATCAAGATACTTAAACTGTTTTTTTCTATTTCTTGCAACGCGATTTTACACAGCTGTTAGTTATTCGCATTGCGTATTACCGCGTCCCTCGCGGGTGGCGTGGATTGAAATAGCATGATTTGAGGTGTTTAATTATGGAAGTATTTGTCTCACAAATTCCCGCTTTTATTTTTTTTATAAAAGTGGGAATTTTTAAGAATTCATCATCATTTTAACATGCTCATAAACATTGTATAATCAATACCGGTATAATAAAATGAACCGTAATTTTCAGGAATACTGCTGTAGATTTTTATGAATAAAGAGTATTTTTTTGCGCTGCTGCCTGATGCAGAATCTGAAAAATTCATTATGTCCTGCAAACATCTGGCAGCAGAAATTTCTCCCGATGAATTATATCTGGCGGATTCTCCTCATCTTACTCTTTATGTCGGCGATTTTTTTATAAATAACGGGCTGCTCTCGGCTGCTGCAGATGCAGGCCATCTGCCTCTTGCGGCCCGTATTTCAGGCTGGGAGTCCTGGCTTTCAGACCCGGTAACCGGCCTTGATACACTGGTTCTGGCTATTTCCGAAGAATCGGCTGCTTTACTGCGCTTACTTCAGAAAAACCTGATTGCAGAAGCCTCCCGCCAGCGCAGGCGTCCTTTTATCAGCCGTTATCTGGAGCAGAAAACATTTACCGCAGATATGAAATATTCAATACAAGAATGGGGATATCCCTTTACCGGATTATTCTGGAAACCCCATCTTACCATTGCGTCTTTCCGCCCCGACATTTATAAAAAAATAATGCCGCTGCTCCTGGAAAAAAATCCTCCGCACACAGTTTTGTTTTCTGAAATTGCGCTGTTCGAAATCACGCCCGGGAAACCGAAAGAAATATTCCGGACCGGCGGGAGTAGGCATGCTTAAATTCCTGCATCCGGAACTGCAAAAATTTATTGGTTTTAAACTGTACCGTTACCGTTTTCTATTTACCTATATTTTGATCGGTTTTGCTTCTATCTGCGCAGAACTGATAATCTTCCGCAGCTTTTCAGGCATTATCACGCCGCTTCCGGCCAAAATCACAGGAGTTATTGCCGGTATTTTACTGGCATTTTTTCTGAACGTACGGTTTAATTTTAAAGTGCCCAGTCCCAAACGCCGCCGGGCTTTTCTGCTGTTTTCCGGTATATCGGTTTTTTCCCTGCTGCTGAATATTATCTTCAACAGGTTACTGGCAAATATGAAAATCAGCTATGAGATTTCGCGCCTGGCTGCCTCCGGATCGCTTTTTTATATCGGCTACATTCTGCACCGCAGATTCAGTTTTCATTCCTGGAAACAGGTCGGCGTAGCTATTTATGCCCACGGCGTGGAAGATATAAAATCCATCTGGGAAAAAATCCAGGCTTTTTCCGATTTTATTCATGTTGACATTGTCGACAGTACCTTTAATAAAAAGGCTCCTGACCCGGCGCTTTATCGCCTTGAAGCTGTGCGCGCTTACTGGCCGCAAAAAGAAATTCAGGTGCATATCATGAGCCGCACCCCCTCGCTCTGGCTTGACAAGGTTTTACCGCACAGCGACCTGATTCTGATTCATCATGAAACCGATGAAAACACCCGGGGGCTGATTGAAAAAATCAGAGCTGCGCATAAAAAACCCGGCATTGCCTGTCTGCTCAGTTCCAATCTTGAGGAAATAAAAACCTTTCTTCCCCTGATTGATGAAATAATGCTTTTATGTATTCCTTCGCCCGGGGAATCAGGCCAGAAATTCGACGTTAAAGCGCTGGATTTAATTGAACAGATAAATTCCTGGCCCGGCCGGCAGCGTATTTCCCTGTGCATTGACGGCGGAGTAAACGAACGCATTATTCATCTGCTGCAGGTCGAAAAAGTCATTTCCGGATCTTCCGTACTAAATAATGAAAACCCGGTACGCCAGATTATGCGCCTGCAGACCTCCAGCCAGTATGAGGAACTATAATGAATGCCATGCGCAGCTTCTGTGTGGAACAGGCCCTGGCTGCCGTCCGGCATCCGTCGGTTCTGTCGGCAACCCTGGTCGGAAGTTTTGCCGATACCGATGATTTAAGCGCTATCAGCGATATTGATACGGTTATAATTGTTGATCATCTGCATGAATGGATATTCCGGGAAATTACCAAATCTTTTTCTTCCCTGGCGCAGGCTTTCTGCGAAAATTTCGGATATGAACTGGAAATCAACAGTACCTTCGGCCCGCTTAAATTCAACCGAGAAAAAACCGTTGTCTATCATGTAATGATTTACGATCTGGCCGCACATATACGGCATTGCCGCCGAAGCCCTTTTACCTGTTACGACTGGCAGCGCTCCGGCCTGTATGCCGGGAAAAAACTCTCCGAACTTTACCCGGTGCCGTGTCTGATGCCCGGGTATTTTTTCAACGCCCGCAGGGGAGTTAACGAATATCTGGCCGATTACCGGAGGCGTGTCATTTCCTACCGCGCCTGGGAATTCAGCGACGGAGCCGCTGAAGAAATAAAACTTGAAAAACCCATGACCCTTAAAGACCGCTGCGAGTTTGCCTGGCATATTGTGCGTTTTGTCATGCTGAATTTTTATAAAATGATTTCCGGCAAAAACGAGATACTCCCGCTGGATGAATTATCAGCCTGGTATAGCGGATATTTCCCCGAAGCGGCAGATGATCTTGTGCGCTGGACAAAACTGCTTTATAACAGCAAAAAAAACAATAATTTTTCCGAAGAACCCGGGCTGGATGCTTTTGTTGAAAAATTTCTGACTGAATTTGAATCCGGATTTTCACGTATTTTCCCGTCCGGCAGCAGATGCCTAAAATTCATGCGCCATGGAAAAACAGATCTTAATGACGGTAATTTATATCTCGGCCAAAAAAACAACCCGGGCATTAAACAGCTGACTGCGCAGAAAATCAGCGCGGAAAAATGTTATTCGAGCCCCTTAAAAAGAGCGCTGGAAACAGCCCTGGCCTTTGGTTTTCCTGCGCCCCAGACCGACACCCGGCTGCTGGAAATAGATTACGGCCGGGCAGACGGACATGATTACGCCTGGCTCAGGAAAAATTATCCGGCCGTATGCGCAGCCTGGGAAAAAAAAGAAGATCCTTGCTTTCCGGACGGAGAAAATACCGGCGCAGTACTTGCCCGGGTCAAAAATTTTTGTGCAGAACTGCCTGCTGCCGATAAAAATATTCTGGTAATCACGCATAATGTCTGGCTGCGCTGCCTGCTCGGATTCTGCCTGAATTTACCGGTTGATCAGTGGCATTTGCTGGAAATTCCTCATGCGCAGCCTTTTAATTTCCGCCGGCTGGCCAGCGGTACCCTGATTCCCGATTTATCATCTGCAGAGCTTGAAAATATCCTGAAAAAAACCGACGAACAGCGGATCATATTACTCTCCGGAGAAAACGGCCGGGAAGAACATAATTTCTGGAAAGAAGTTTATCTGAAAACCCAAAATCCGCCTGCAGCCCTGCAATCGCCGGGAACCTGTCTTATTCCCATGGCCGGCGAAGGGGCGCGTTTTAAAGATGCCGGTTTTACATCAGCCAAGCCGCTGATCAGGGCCGGCAATGAACCCATGATTATAAAATCTCTTAAATGCCTTCCGGCTGTTAAAAAACGTATTTTCTGCATCAGAAAAGAATCAATAAAAGACGATTTAATCTCTTCTCTGCAGAAAACCGCGCCGGAAATATCCATTGTCCCTGTGGCATCTTTAACTGAAGGACAGGCATGCACATGTCTGCTGGGAATAAATGAAGCCACGCCCCTGGAACCGCTTCTGATTGCGCCCTGCGATAACGGTATGTTTTATAATAATAAAAAATACCGGGACCTTGTGTCCGATTCCAAAACCGATATTGTCTGCTGGACATTCACCCGTCACCGGGTGATAAGCGAAAAACCGTCAGCATGGGGATATGTGCGCACAGATTCTTCCGGCCGGGTGCTTGAAGTTTCAGTCAAGAAACCTTTCACCGATCATCCCTTTAATGAGCATTGCATAATCGGAACTTTCTGGTTTAAAAGCGCCCGGCTGTTCAGAGAAACGGCAGAACTGCTTATTAAAAAAAATATCCGGGTAAATAATGAATTCTATGTTGATTCCATAATGGGCCTGGCTGCAGAAATGGGGTACAATGTACAAATTTTCTGTGTTGATCAATATATAAGCTGGGGCAAACCGGAAGATTTATTTACCTGGCGCAGATGGATGGATCTGGAATCCTGCCTGCACAGCAGATATACCGAAGGTGAAAAAACATGCATTTAGAAAGA
>DNNS01000235.1 GCA_003497555.1 Spirochaetia bacterium | reverse complement strand
TAATACCAGGTAAATTTTTCTGACCAGAATATTCATTTTTCCTCCCTGTAAAATTTATTTGTAAGAGACAACGCCAGCTTATAATGCTGTTTTCTGTTCGCAAGACGGACGCGAAACGCGCCGAGGCTTCCAGAAAACAGTATTATATGCCGGTGTTGTCAGACAAAAAATATTTCCATCGCCCTCCGCGAGGGCGGTGGTTTGTTGGTCTTGTCGCAGAGTACTTATTTTCATAGTTTCGTGTGTCCCTCCGGACATGATGACTCCTTAGAAAATAAATTAAAATTGTTTTTGTTTTAATTTAAATTTTGTATTATTTTCAATAACCCAAATTTAATCCGTGAAAATCCACTCAATCTGTGTCTGAATTTTACTTTCCTTTGCGTAATAATTAACATTTTTAATTACCTTTAAGTTAATATACCACAAAGCAGCGACCTTGTCAGGGCTTTAGTATACCCCTTCAGCAAGATTATGCCAAGCATTTGCAAGCGCAAAGCCGGCAAAATCATTGCTTTTAGGGATATAAGCATTGTCCATATTTCTGCAAAAAGCTCTTGCCGGCATAAAGCAAAGGCACGACACGGATTTCACAGATTATCACGGATAATTTTCCAGCCAGCCGGCAATAAAAGCAGCCTGCAGTGCCCTGATGTTTTCCTGAAAATGCACATGATCACTGAAAATTTCCTTTCCTCCCAGATTCCGGGTAAAACGGTATAAGTCAATAAGCGCAACAGAATTTTCTTCTGCTGTTTTTCGGGCAATTTGTCTGTACATTTCATTGTCTTTGTCATATCGGAAAAAAGTTTTATCAGGCGTATTATGCACGGTTTCATCACTGGGCGTAGTAGTAATCCAGATAAATGAGTCTGCAATTTTTTTTGAAATAGCAATAATACCGAGAAGGTTTTTACGGTACTGCTCCGGGCTGACCTGCAGTTTCTGCGCAGCCAGATCAAATTTAATATCATGCAGCCCGCAGTTAACCAGCAGGCAATCGCATTCATAATTTTTTTCAGCCAGATATTCCAGATAAAATTTAACCATAGAGGAATCTCCGCCGTTGGCGCCTTTAGGAATATCAAGATTAAGGCACGCTTCATCTATACCCTCTTTACGGGAATAAATAAAGCGTGAGCTGTCAATATATTTTTCCAGATACCGCCCATATCCGATGGATATGCTGTCTCCTACAATATGTAGGCGTAAAATTTTCTTAGACATTATACGTACTGCTGGCTGTATCCCCGCCCCGGCCGGTCCAGTTAGTGTGAAAAAATTTGCCGCGCGGTTTATCGATACGCTCATACATGTGAGCACCGAAATAATCTCGCTGCGCCTGCAGCAGATTGGCCGGTAGAAAAGCGCTGCGGTAACCGTCATAATAAGCCAGGGCTGAACCGGTAGCCGGAACCGGAATTCCGTTTTCCACAGCGGAACTGACCACCCTGCGCCATGATTCCTGTGCCTTGTCAACGGTTTTTTTGAAAAACGGATCAAGCAGCAGATTTTTCAGACCCGGATTATTGTCAAAAGCTTCTTTGATTTTACCAAGAAAAACCGAACGGATAATACAGCCTCCGCGCCACATGAGGGCAATACCTCCGTAATTAAGATTCCATTTGTTTTCTGCTGCAGCTGCCGCCATCAGACTGTACCCCTGGGCATAGGACATAATTTTGGAAGCATAAAGCGCTTCTTCCAGCATGTTTATAAATTTAACGGTTTTCCCGCTGAATTTGGTTTTCGGCCCCTTAAGCGTTTTGGAAGCGGCAACTCTTTCATCTTTAATAGCAGAAAGACAGCGGCTGAAAACTGCCTCGCCGATCAAAGTTAGAGGAATGCCATGATCAAGAGCGGCAATAGCTGTCCACTTGCCTGTTCCCTTCTGTCCTGCCGTATCAAGAATTTTATCAATCAACGGTTTTTTATCATCATCTTTTACAGCCATAATATCGCGCGTGATTTCAATTAGATAACTTCCCAATTTGCCTTCATTCCACTGTGCAAAAACTTCATGCATTTCCTTTGGTTTCATTTTAAGCAGGCTTTTCATAATATGGTAAGCTTCACAAATCAGCTGCATGTCACCGTACTCAATTCCGTTATGAACCATTTTTACAAAATGACCCGCTCCGTTTTCGCCTACCCAGTCGCAGCAGGGGCCGTCTTCCACCCTGGCGGCAATAGCCTGAAAAATCGGTTTGACATGCGTCCAGGCAGCCCTGGAACCGCCGGGCATAATGGATGGGCCGTTTAATGCGCCTTCTTCACCGCCGGAAACTCCGGTGCCGATATAAAGCAGGCCCCTGGACTCGACGTGTTTTGTCCTGCGGTCTGTATCGGGGTAATGCGAGTTTCCGCCGTCAATTATTATATCGCCTGCTTCCAGTTGAGGAATGAGCTGTTCAATAAACTCGTCAACCGGTGCTCCGGCTTTTACCATCAGCATAACCTTGCGCGGCCGTTTGAGATTTTTTACCAGTTCTTCAATGGTTTTACAGCCGATAATTTTTTTTCCGGCGCCTCTGCCTCCGGTAAACTCATCTACCTTTGAAACTGTACGGTTATACACTGCCACGGTGAAACCGTTTCTTTCCATGTTGAGTACCAGGTTCTCGCCCATTACCGCCAGCCCGATTAATCCGATGTCTGCATTCATAATTTTTTCTCCTTTACTTTATTAAAATTTTAAGAGATCATTGATCCGGATAATTTTATTTTCCTTGCTGCTTTTCCAGACAGCCTCGCCCATGGCTACAGAAAGAGCTCCGGCCAGGCTTCCCGCGTTCATCTCATAAGGGCGGACAAGCGGCGAGATAAATAAATCTTCCTGCAGAAGCGGGTCAGCTCCGCCATGACCGCCTTTGTTTTTTACCACACGTATTGTCTGGCGCGCTCCGAAAAGCGGAAAATAATCAATAGTCTGTTCGGGCGGAGTAAAGGTAAGCCGATCAGGCGCCTGGTATTCGCAGGTTTCCAGCCGTCCTTTGGTACCATTGATAGTTACGCGAAAACCTTCATAGGGAGCGCTGAAATTTACGGAATATGAAAGAAAAGCGCCTTGATCGTATCTGATATTTGCCACATAGGTATCTTCAATATCAATTTCTGAATCATAAATACACATATCGGGAGAATAGCCGGTATAATCGCCGGCCGCGCGCCCCTTGTTTACGGTATTCAGATGATCATCTGCCGGAGCAGCATCATCGGTACGCGAATGCCAGCGCGAGTAATACCGGCATTGTTCCCGTTCAGCGCAGGAGCCGCAATGTCTTCCGTCTTTTTTCGCCGGGTTATATTCACTCTCCGGCCCGAAATAATTTCTGGCTCCAAAAGCCGATACTTCGAGCGGTTTTTGATTTATCCACCAGTTTATCAAATCAAAATGATGAGTGCTTTTATGAATGGAAAGTCCGCCTGAATTTTTACGCAAGCGGTTCCAGCGCATGAAATAGCTGGATCCATGATATGTATCCACACACCAGTTGAGATCCACATATGTAATCCTGCCGATTTTTCCCTCGTGAATAATATCTTTTACAGCCATACTTAGCGGATTATACCGGACATTAAAAGTTACGGTAATTTTGCCCCTGCTCTTTTTTTCCGCGGCTAATATTTTACCGGCGTCTTCGGCAGTGGTGACCATGGGTTTTTCGCTAAGCACATCGAGATTATTTTCCAGGGCTTTGAGAATATACGACATATGCGTACGGTCAATTCCGGCGGAGATTATTACATCCGGCCTGGTTTCGCTCAACATGGAGCCGAACTTTTCTTCCCCCTGATAAAAAGGAATTTTTTCAGCTCCCGGGCAGTTTTGTTTTAAAACTTCATACCTGCGCGCATCCGGATCAAGCACAGCGCATAAAACAGCGCTGGTTCCGAATTTTTCCATAATGGGCCTGATGAACATCCCTATGGCGCGGTTGCTGATTCCGCAGACTGCATATTTTTTCATTTCTGCTCCTTGCTGCCAAATCTGCTTTTGGTCGACCAGAGGCCAAGCGCAGGATTTGATATAAAAAATATTTTTTCGCCGTTTATGATGTTGAATCCGTCTTTTAATTTGTCCGGATTATAAAGTTCGGACATTTTTTTCAAATCTTCCCAGTCAAAACCCGCATTCTCGATTTCCTGTCGGGTAAGCCTGCCGGGGCAATAGGTAATTTTAAATCTTCCTTCGCTTGAACCGTGTATTAAATGTGCAGCTGCGCTTAAATTTCCGGAAAGCTCAGCCTGTTTTTTCACTGCCTCCAGGGTAAGGGGTGTTCCCCGGTAACCGTAGGCGCGTATCAGACGGTCAATTTCTTTATCCTCGCCGAATTCCTTGACTCCCGGAGCAAGAATAATCAGCTCACCCCTGTCGGCAATTGCCATGCGCGTGCGGTAAATTGCCTTGTTGCCCAGCCAGGTACTTTTAAATTCTTCCGGATCAAGAAAAACCACGGCTTTGGCAAGAGGTTCATCAAGCATGGTAAAATTTACTTTTAGCGAGAGTTCGGCTGCCTGGTAAAAACATTCACTGTCGCATCCGATAAAAAGCCCGCGGCAGACCAAAGCGCCCTTGGAGTTTTTGCTGAGTACGGTCTGGGCATATAAAACCGGCAGCCGGGAGGCAAAATGTTCCGAAGCATAATTATAAAGACTGCGCACCGGAGTATCGGCCCTGCCCATGATGCGCTCCATGCCGTAGGCTGCTCCCACAAAATGACTTTTATTTATTCCTTCCCTTCCGCCGGTTCCGACAAAAATATTTTTATTGTAATTGGCCATGCCTACTACTTCGTGCGGAACTACCTGTCCGGGAGAAAAAATAAGATCATACCCGCCGTTTAGCAGAAGTTTGTTCACCTGGGCCGGCCAGGAAAAATCACAGGCGCCGCCGGAAACCTGTTTTACATAATCAGCCGGAACATCGCCGAGGGTGACAACATCACTTCGCCAGTCATGCACCCGGAAAAGATTAAGCGGTATATTTCCGAACATTTTATTAATTTCATGTTCAGTCATGGCATAATGAGTGCCAAGCGCCGGCAGAATATCGGTCAGAGTCTGTTTATAATACTCATAAGCATAGCCGGTTAGCTCTCCGGCGCGGGAGTGAAAACGCGTAAAATCAGGAGGCAGGGCAAGAACTTTTTTCTTTTTACCGATTTTTTCAAAAGCCGTAAAAAGCCCCTGTTTTATTTCATCTGCGGAAAGCTCGGTATCTGGGGATCCTTTGGCAAAATAAAGCACTATGGCCGCCGTTATCTTTGAATGCGGGCTGAGCCGCCTTTGGCAAAAGCTTCCACCTGTTCAAGGCCGGCCATGGTTGTATCTCCCGGAAATGTGGTAAGCAGTGCGCCGTGCGCCCAGCCGAGTTTTAATGATTCCTCGGGAGTTTTGCCGGAAAGCAGGCCGTACATAAGCCCGGCAGCAAACCCGTCGCCGCCGCCTACCCGGTCATAAACATCAAGTTCGCAGGTTGGCGCCTGATAGCTTTTTCCATCCAGCCAGAGTACTGCGCCCCAGGAATGGCGGTTGGTGGAGTGCACTTCGCGCAGAGTTGTAGCAACAGCTTTGATATTGGGAAGTTTTTTGGTAACTGTTTCCATCATGCCGAAAAAAGCCGTGGTATCAAGTTTGGATTTATTTTCTACTTTCGGACCTTCCAGGCCAAGCCCCATCTGCAGATCTTCTTCATTGCCTACCAGTACATCAACATGCTCTACAATCTTGCCGAGTATTTTGGGAGCGCGCTCTGCTCCGCCGGATACAGCCCATAGTTTGGCGCGGTAATTTAAATCAAAAGATGTAATTGCTCCTGCTTTTTTGGCCTCCTGCATGCCCTCGATTACCAAATCAGCAGTAGTTTCAGAAAGAGCGGAAAAAATTCCGCCGGAATGAAACCAGCGTACTCCGCCGTCAAAGACTTCTTTCCAGTTGATACTGCCTTTTTTCAGCAGGCCGGCAGCTTCATTTGATCTGTTATAAAAAACTACCGGAGCGCGTACGCCCTGGCCGCGATCGCTCCATACCTGGGCCATATTGGGGCCGCGTACTCCGTCGTGCTTGAAGCGCACATAATATGGAAATACACCGGCTTCGCGCACTGCATTTTCCACTCTCATGCCTATGGGGTTATCAACCATGGCGCTTACAATCGCGGTTTTCAGGCGGAAACAGCGGGACAGATTGGCTGCTACATTATATTCGCCGCCTGATACGTGCAGATCATAATGACTGGCCAAGGAAAAAGGAATAATACCCGGATCAAGCCTGGTTACCAGGGCGCCGAGCGCTGCAAAGTCGTGTTTTTTGTTTTCGGGTTTTGGAATGTTTAATGACATTTTATTCTCCTGTAATTATTTTATTATACGCCTGAATAAGCGTTAAATCCGCCGTCTACCGGAATAACCACACCGGTTAGAAAAGACGAAAGATCAGATACCAGAAAAAGAGCTGTTCCGCAGAGGTCTTCAGGCTCGCCGAACTTACCCATGGGCGTACCGTTAATAATTTTTTTCCCGCGTTCGGTAAGCCCCCCGGTCTTTTCATCGGTAAGCAGAAAACGGTTCTGATTGGTAAGAAAAAATCCGGGAGCAATGGCATTTACCCGAATATTCACCTGGGCCAGATGAGTGGCAAGCCATTCGGTAAAATTATTTACAGCTGCCTTGGCTGCCGAATAGGCCGGTATTTTGGTCAGCGGCTTAAAGGAATTCATGGAAGAAATATTAAGAATTACTCCGCTGCCGCTTTGCAGCATATCTTTAGTCAAAATCATGGAAGGAAGCAGGGTGCCCATGAAATTCAGATCAAAAACAAATTTAAAACCGTCAAGCGCCAGGCCGTAAAAGGTTTTTTCAGGAGTTTTTTTGTCAGCTTCTTTCATGATCTCAATCTGGGTAGTAGCCTTGGGGGAATTTCCACCGGCGCAGTTAACAAGAATATCAACCGGTCCGAGCTGCTGTTTTATTTCCGCCGATGCTTTTTCCAGAGATGTTTCATCCAGCACATTGGCTTCTATGCCGGCTGCCCTGGTACCGGTTTCTTTTTCAATTTCCTTAGCTGCTTTTTCAGCAATATCTTTTTTAAGATCAAGAATCGCCATTTTAATTCCTGCAGCGGCAAATGCCCTGGCCATAGCCATGCCGATTACTCCGCCACCGCCGGTAAGGGCGCATATTTTTCCTTTTAATCCGCTGAAATCATATTTCTGCATATTTCCTCCTGATTATGCTGATTTTCTTATTATTAATTTTGTATCAAAGATTCGGCTTTTAATAGGTATTCCATGTTCGATTTTTTCCAAAATTTGCTCGTAAATATAAACGCCTATGGAGCTTCCTCCCTGCATAATGGTGGTAAGCTGCGGCGTGGTATATTCGGAATAGTTATCATTATCGAAACCGATTACGGAAATATCTTCAGGCACGCGGAGATTTTTTTCCAGCAGGCCGGAAACAAGGCCCAGGGCCATTTTATCGCTCTGGCAGATAATGCCGTTTACAGGTTCGGATGTATTATTTATAATCTGTGTGAGGGCACGGCCTCCGGCAAAACCTGTTTCGGCTTCGATAATCATTTCATTTTTAAAAATTATGCCTGATTCCAGCAGGCCATTTTTAAACCCGTTAATACGGGATTCTCTTTTGTTGTTTTCCAGGGCAAGCAGTTGATGTTTACGGCCTTTTTCAGCCAGGTATTTTACGGCATCGCGGTAGCCGGAAGCCCGATTGATATAAACAGCAGGAAAATCCGTACGGCATTCAGGATCAATCAGGAAAAACGGATAATCTTCCTTGTTAATGGCAGATAATAGTGCGGTTTTTGGAAAACGCATATTGGTAAAAATCACCAGCGCATCGGAACGCGGGATAAAGCGCTTGATAAGTTCGTCTTCGGTTTCCTGATCGCGCGCCCGGCTGACCAGCATGGCATAACCTGCCGTATTGAAAAGGCGCGTCATGGTTTCAAGGCGTTCGCGGTTAACGTCACTGTCAATAGCGCCTAAAATGACGCCAATAGTATAACGTTTCTTGGTTTTCAAAGACCTCGCCAGGGGATCCGGGGAATATTTGTATTGACGGGTTATGGAAATAATATTTTCCCTGGTTTCTTCTTTGACATTTACAGCGTTATTGATTACTCTTGATACAGTCCGCACCGAACATCCGGCTTTTTGTGCAATGTCTTTAATTGTAAGCATTTTGTCGTATTTTATGCCATCGATAGCATAAATATTATAATTCATTGCAGGTAAAATGTCAAGAAGGTGCAAATTT
>DNNS01000405.1 GCA_003497555.1 Spirochaetia bacterium | reverse complement strand
TGGGATTGGGTCATTTTAAGAATACTGCCGGTGATCTGCCGGACAAAACGCAGAATATGATGAAGTACAAAAATACCCATCAGGGAGCAGGCGGTGGTAATAAGCAGTATAATTACCGAGACTGTATAGAAAACATGCCTTGATTTTTCGTAAAATTCATTGAGTTCTTCGGCACGAATGACAAATAAATCCCATTGGCTGTTATATTTATAAACGCCGAAATATTTTTCGTTGTTGAAAATAAAATTAATGTACCCTTCATCGGACTTTGCCTGCCGGTTTTTTATTATTTTTTCCAGGGCGTCCGAATCGGTAAATGATTCCGCCCGTGGAAGCCTGGAAGCCTGAAAATGAAGAACTCCGTCTGAAGTCACGCCAAGAGTTACCGATTTCTTTTTTTTCATTTCATGAAGCGCTTTTTTTTCCAGCATTTTTTTTGAAGCATCAAGATCGCCGTTAAAATTGTAAATTTCCCTCTGATTATTGCAGTAAACATGCATTTCCTTGAGGTCTTTAATTAAAAGCTCTTTCATTTCGTTTATTAATATAGTTCGGTTAAAAATCAGATTTATATAATTTGTTATAAAATTGGATGTAAGCAGGAAAATAATGAAAAAAAATACTATTTTGGAAGTAATCGGAACAATGCGGGTTCTTCCGAGTTTTGAACCTATAATCCTGTTTGCCAGATTTTTAAGCATGTTTTTACCCTGTCTGATATTATACCATGCACTGCAAAATTTTGGTAATTTGCAGTAATTTTTTCAAAGCAGCAATGTATATACCATATATTTGCGGATTACAGCAGTTACTTGGGTTTAACCCAAACCGTGCAGAACAACGAGGTTTTCATCCGCCCCCGATTAATCTTTTAATAAAATTTAACCTGCAGAATTTTTTTCTGCAGGGTTATTATAAAGCAGTTATAGCTAATATTTTACGATTTTTAATATGGTAAATCAACTACCGATAATTCTGTGTCTTTATCAAATAGTTTTGATCTGAAAATATCAAATACTATCGGCATAGTCTGATTAACAGCATTGCCGAGAACCTGAGATTCAACCCGGGCTGTAAAAACATGCACACCGTTAGTAAAGTAAAGAAAAGTTTCTGCGCCCATGGGTTCAACAACTTCGACCAGGGCTTCAACCATATTACCGTCGATTTTTTCACGATATTCGTCTTTCAGGTAAATATCTTCAGGGCGTATACCGAAAACCGCCTGTTTTTTTTCAAAATTTTTGCTTTGAATCTGCTCTTTCATGGCCGGAGGAAGTTTAAATTTGAATTTGCCGTCTGTAATAAAAATANNTTATCGCCCATGGTCATAGCTTCAGTCTGATCATGCGTTACGTATACTGAAGTAACCTGTAATTTTGTATGCAGTTTTTCAAGTTCGCTTCTCATCTGCACACGCAGTTTGGCGTCAAGATTGGACAGCGGTTCATCAAAAAGAAATACTTTGGGTTTTCTTACTATTGCCCGTCCCAAAGCCACCCTTTGTCTCTGTCCGCCCGATAAAGCCTTGGGGGTGCGTTCCAGCAGNNATTGGATATTTTCGTAATTTTAGGCCGAAAGCCATGTTTTCGTATACAGTCATGTGCGGGTAAAGAG
Source organism: Spirochaetia bacterium (assembly GCA_003497555.1). Lineage (GTDB taxonomy): Bacteria > Spirochaetota > UBA12135 > UBA12135 > UBA12135 > UBA12135. The sequence goes on along the minus strand of DNNS01000405.1, from coordinate 5,468 downwards.
CGTAGTTCTGAAATACCATGGCTATATCGCGGTCTTTCGGCGGAGTGTCGTTTACCAGCGTATCGCCGATATAAAGCTCACCGCTCGTGATTTCTTCAAGACCTGCAATCATGCGCAGAGTAGTTGATTTACCGCAGCCTGACGGGCCCACCAGGACAACGAATTCCTTGTCTTTGATTTCGAGATTAAAATCGTTTACTGCCTGCACATTTCCTTCGTAAAATTTGTTGATGTGCCGCAAGCTTACTTTAGCCATGAGTCCTCCAGGGTTATTATTTATTAAAAAAATCGAGACATGTTTTAACAGTATTTTTCATATCTTTTCTGTTCACTATTATATCAATAAAACCATGATCAAGCAAAAATTCCGATCGCTGAAATCCTTCGGGAAGTTTTTGCTTGATAGTCTGCTCAATTACCCTGGGGCCGGCAAATCCTACCAGGGCTCCGGGTTCAGCAATAATTATATCACCCAGAGACGCAAAGGAGGCGGTTACACCGCCGGTGGTGGGATCAGCCAAAATTGAAATAAATGGTATTTTTTTTTCAGCTAACATGGCAAGCCCTGCGCTGGTTTTGGCCATTTGCATGAGAGACAGAATACCTTCGTGCATTCTTGCCCCCCCGGAACAGGAAATTATAATAAGAGGTATTTTTTTTTCAAGACTTGCGCAGATAGCCCTGTAAATTTTTTCGCCGATGGCAGAACCCATGCTGCCGCCCAAAAAAGCGAATTCCATGGAAGCCAAAACAACTTCAATACCGCTAATAATTGCATATCCGGTAATAACACCTTCATTAAGATTGAGTTTTTCCCTGGTTTTATGAATTTTTTGAATATAGGATTCTTTGGAATCGGTAAATTCCAGCGGATCGGCAGAAGTGATGTTACTGTTAAATTCGGTAAAAGAACCGCTGTCAGCAAGCAGGTTTATCCGTTCAACAGCTGTAAGACGAAAATGATAATTACAGGTACAGACTTTCAGGTTTTGTTCAAGATCTTTGATATATATTACTTTCAGGCAAACAGGGCATTTCACCCACATTCCTGAAGGCAGATTTTGAATTGTTTGCTGGGATTTAAGAATGGTGAATTTGGGCTTGACAAACCAGGGCAAAAATAGCTCCCTATATTATTTTATAATAATTTCAATTATATGCTAATTTATTATTGAAGTCAAATTTACTTTGATTGAAAATAATCATTTTAAAGCGTATATTCGCTATTAACAAGATTTAATTGAAATAAGCTCCGATTTTTAACTGAACAGCGCATTACAAATTCCCGGGAAATAACCGGTTATTCTCCGAACAAAAAAAGGGTTGGGACCTTTTCAGGTATTATTTTACGTTTTTTCCAGTCTCTGACAGCAAGTGTCACAATACGTTCATTCATCCCGGTCAGATCAGATGCAATACAGAGTAAAGTTGCGTCATTAAGTACAGCAAGCAGACTTTCAAGCAGTACACTGTTACGGTAGGGAGTTTCCATCACAATCTGGGTTCGCTTGCTGCGCTGCGCGTCTTTTTCAGCATTCCTGATTTTCTGCCGGCGCTGATCTTCCTTTACGGGGAAATAGCCGTGAAAAATAAATTGCTGTCCGTTCAGGCCGGATGCCATTAATGCCAGCATTATAGACGAGGATCCGGGAAGCGGAACGATTCGTATGTTTTTTTTATGCGCTGCCCGTACAATCAGATTACCCGGGTCAGCGATACAGGGGCAGCCGGCATCGGAAAAAAGCGCAGCAGCCGGTTTTATTAATGCTGCCAGTTTTTCAGCATCGGAGGAAGAAATGTTTTTAATCTCATGAAATTCACAATCGGTAAAAGATGATAATAATTTGTTTTTTTTTAAAAATTTCTGCGTTTCGGAAATTTTTTCTGAAAAAAATATTTTTATTTCTGATAAAAAACCCAGGTTACAAGTGCAAAAAAGCCCGTCGGAAAGAGGTACTGGCACAAGATATAGTATACACCCGGAATCAGCGGTTGTCACAGTTTATCTTCAATACGTTTAATTATGGTTTCTATTGTTTTGATACGCGCATAAAGCTTGCAGTTTGATTCCACTACTACCCAGGGAGCGCTGGCGGTACTGGTACGGCAAAGCATTTCATCCACTGCCTGCCGGTAAATATTCCATTTTTCGCGATTACGCCAGTCTTCATCGGTAATTTTCCATTTTTTGGATTCATTCTGTTCGCGTTCGCGGAATCTTAGCAATTGCTCTTCCTGATCGATCTGCAGCCAGAATTTTATCAAAACAGCGCCGAAAGCACATAAATGCTGCTCCATTTCGTTAATCTCACGGTATGCCCGCTGCCATTCGTTGTCTGATGCAAAGCCCTCTGCTCTTTCGACCAGTACCCGGCCGTACCAGGTACGGTCAAAAATTGCTATATGCCCGGCTTTGGGTATATGTTTCCAGAAACGCCACAAATAATGATGAGCTTTTTCTATATCGTTGGGAGCAGCTATCGGTATTACTTCATAACCGCGCGGATCAAGATTAGCTGTTACCCGCCGGATATTTCCACCCTTACCTGCGGCATCAGAACCCTCGTAAGCAATAATTACCGGAAGTCTTTTTTGGTAAACAAGATGTTCAAGTTCACGCAGCCGGCGCTGGCCATGTTCAAGTCTTTTGCTGTATTCATCCTGCTTCATACTGCGAGCGAGATTCACAGCATCAAGAATGGAGGCTGCCGCATAAGAACCAACCGCTGTTGCGGAATGCGCCGGGCAGCATAATCTGGCAGAAAGAGTCTGCACAATGGTTTGTAATATTTTAATCTCAGCAAAGCGCTCCTGCATGGATTCAATAATATACCAGGGTGCGGAAGCGGAATCGGTTTCACGAATCATCTGCTCATATTCGGCAAGATAGATCCTGTATTGTTTGTTTTGCTTTTTATCTTTCTTGCTTACCCGCCAGGACATGGTTTTATCATTTTCCAGACAGCGGAAACGTTTTTTCTGCTCTTTTTTACCGATATGAAGAAAAAATTTAAGCAAGACAGCGCCGTTGTCTGCAAGCTGCCTTTCAAAGGCGTTGATATCAGCATATGCTTTAGCAGTTTCATCATCAGGTAAAGGTTTTTTCCGTATGTTGTCAATAACATGGCAGCACCAGCTTCGATCAAAAACAGCTATTCTTCCGGCTTCCGGAGTGCGTACCCAAAATCGCCACAGGAAAGGACGCAGCCGTTCTTCTTCATTGGGTTCATGAATGGAATAAACGCTTGCTCCGCGCGGATCCAGGTATTGAAGAAGATTATTTATCATGGTTCCCTTGCCGGCTGCGGCCCATCCTTCAAAAACCATAATCACGGGGATTTTTTTTTCTCTTAAATTGCGCTGCTGCACGCCAAGTTCTGCTGTTAAGCCTGTTATTTCTTCTTTATATTTTTCTTTGGAAATTTTTTTATTTATATCTATCTGTTCAAGCATTAAAACCTCATTTAATAATAATTGATTCTGTTTTTCGATCTTGTGCTTATTATATTATCCCTGACTTGCACTGTCAATTCTTATTTTTTTTTTTGTTTTAAATCGAAATAGAACAGGTGTTTTTTTTTAACAAACCTCCCTCAGTTTTTATTTTGCACTTCAACCTAAATGTTTTACATGGTTTTATACACAAATTAACACCGCTATTAATTATAATGGGACTCTATTATTAGTAAAAAAACTATTAGCTTCGTTACTTAGTATTTTTGTTACGTCTTCAAAACAATCAATATAAATATAGGTATATCCACTTTTATTGAATTGAATTTTGGCATTACTATTATATTCTTCATATAATTCATCAAAAACATCAACGGCGCAATTGGTAACTCCATTTTTAAATGTTGCATTAGGAGTAAATAATCCTATTGGTGACGGGTTTAAATTATAACTTATAATGCTGGCATTTGTGCGCATATCCTCAAACATATTTGTTAATGCACTCTGGACCATAGGATATCCCCGATAAGTAATAATTGATAATTTTCCGCCTTGAAAAATATTTATATCACCCAGGACGTCGCAAACTGAAAGAATTAAATTATTTGTACCAACTAAGGAAGGAACATTAACTTTGATGTTAGTGTTTTCAAGAGTCATACTGTAGGTATTTGTAATAACTACAGCAATGCGATCATAATTATTGTTCATATATCGTTTGATAGTATAAAATAATAATTCCTCATTATCAGACAAGGCAATTTCTAATGGTATCGCGTTTTGACTGAAAGACGGCGATAGAGTTCTAAAAGAGACAATTGAAGTATCTAAATTTTGATGTGGTTCAAGTGGTTGTATTTTTCTTGAACATGCTAAATAAAAACATATGCAAATTAAATAATAAATTATAAATTTATTTTTCATTTTTATCGCTCCTCTTGATTCTATCTGGTGACCCTATCATCCAACCGGCTTTAAATTTTAATTCATTCAGAAATATATCATAACCAATGATAATTTTTATATAAAAATAGGAGCCAAATTCTGAGGTTATACCAATTAAACTTGTAGGCCAAGGTTGAGGTTTATAGGTTTTTTGTATAGTAGTTACAAAATTATATTGATAAATAAATACTAAATTCAAGCCAAATTCACTAAAAATACCAAATTTAAAATGCTTTTTTAAAAATAGTTTTTGCATAATTAAATAAAATTCAACTTCCTGGGATTCGACATATTGAGTTTTTAAATAATCGCTATTTTGATAAAGACGATGATATATAGAATAGATTTTTCCGAAAAAATATTGCCCTCCTATGCCTAAATCAAAATATTTTAATTTTAAATATAAACTTAATCCTGGTATGCTCCACCTTTTTCTGTCATAATCATATTTATCAGATATTTTATAAAGCTGATTTGGAATTGAATTGTCAAATGAAATTTTTAAGGTTTCATAAACAGATATTCTCCATCCTGTTTTTCGAGGAGTATCGCAATAAAGTAAAGAATACAGAAACAGAAATAATAAAGAAGTTTTAATTTTTATCATTTAATACCTCCAAAGTAGTACATTTTTATAATTAATGGTTGGACGAAAACTCTGTTTTCATGAAAGGAGAGGCCGATTTCTGTGCATAAAATTGGCTTTTTATATCTAAAGAAAGGACTTTCCGGCCAAGCACTTATTATAACACGGATGATTATACCGAAATCGCAAATAACGCCGTTTTTATTGGGAAAACAAGTAGTTTTCATATTCTTGTTACAAAATCACCGGATTTTAAGATTTAAAATTTTTACGCAGCCCGCCGTTTATTTGACATTATGATTAAAAGATTTTCTTGCTTTGAGAAATTTATGAGCCCCAGCAGCTTTTTTACTTTTTTCAATTAACACATATCCCCATGCTTGAATTATATCTAAAATTTAAAATTTGTCAAACACGAACCAGTGCTGACGATTAAAAGATGAAAACTTAGACTTATATCAAAATCAGGTAAATTTTAAACGTA
>DNNS01000198.1 GCA_003497555.1 Spirochaetia bacterium | reverse complement strand
CCATCACATCAAAATAACTGCAGGTCTGGCCTTTTTTGTTCATGGTTTTGCCGTCCCAGGGAGACATGGCGGACGAAGCCCGTACCCAGATATTGGTATACGAAACCGGGGCTTCAGGCAGGGGATTATCCATTTTACGGATAAAAAAACCGGTTTGGTTTTCCTCGTTGCGTATGCCCATACGCCAGACGGAAAGCTTTTCCGGATTCATCAGATTACAAGCCTGCCATATGCTGAATATTTTTGCCGCCTCGAAAACCGCAGCCGAGGCTGGAGAAAATTCTATATAATTACAGCGGAAAACCGGTTTGCTGCCGGGAGTAACGGAACAATTATCAATACGGTTTTCAGGAAGCATGAGAAACGCCGCCCATTGTTCTGCGCTGCCGTGCAGGGGGACTGCGCAGAAATCCGTCATAAATTTGATTTCTGACAGATCATTATACCGCATTAAATATCCGGTTTTCCCCAAGCCGGATATGCCTTCGGGCGTATCAAGAAACGCAAAATAAAAAATCATACCCTGCATGATATTAAAACGTCTGATCTTCCAGAATCTGCCGTAAGAATCCGTATGGCTGTCGGTTTTATCCGGCCTTCCCAGGGAAGTAACGGAAATTTTTTCCTGTCCGGCCTGACGGCTGATATTAAGAGCTCCGGCCAGTTTTATACCCAGCAGATGATCGAAGGATTCATTCAGGATATGCAGATTGGTATTAATAATTCTTATCAGCAGGAACTTCCCGTCTCTGGTATACTTTACTTCCGGGTCATTAACCGCGTTATTGGTTACCGGTATTTTTGCCATAAAATCGGATAACAGGGAAGATGATGTTGTCCATTCGCTGTTTTTATCTGCCCGGTAATATACCGGTAAATCGCTGCTGTTCGGTTCGTGCAGAACTTTCATGGCATCTTTGGAATACGGGAAAAATTTTATTCGGTTTTTTTCTTTAAGCTCTGACATGGATCTCATGATTTCATTATGCGTCAGCCGGTTTATTTCGNNAACTGATATTGGGCAGGGTATACCGGGAATGAAAATCCAGTTCGTTTTTGTTAGTCCGGGTTTCCTGCATGGGCAGGGAAAAATTTAGATTTTCATTGGGAGATTTGCCGATTACTATTCCGAGTATATTGCCTTTTTGATCAAGCAGGGGACCTCCGCTGTTACCCGGAGACGCCGGAGCGGAAAACCTGAGCCACTTCCATTCTCCTTCCTTTTCTTCAGGAGTAAAACTTGTAAGCAGCCCGTCTCTGATTACAATACCCTGCCCGTAAGCGTTGCCGATCGCGTATATTGTCTGGTCCAGAGACGGATTTGTGGAAAATGAAGCCGGGATATTGGAAAAATCACCATGCGGTACGGTAAAAACCGCAAAATCGCGCCTGGAGGAAAATGAGCGGATACCTTCGACAGGATATATTCCGCCGTTAATATCGCGTATCATGATATGGGAGTAAAAAGAAGCATACTGCAGTACATGATACGCAGTATAAAAATTACTGCCGTCAATGGTAAAGGCGCTGCCCATGGGAAGATAATTGTCCGTGCGTATGCTGTAAGGCAGAAGATCCTCGGGCAGTTCCTTTTCATAAACAGCATTGTCAACCGGTTTGGCAACAACTATTTCCACGGTATTCTTTTTAAAATCAATAACCGGCTGCGGTACATCGGCGGCTAACAGGGCAAAAAAAAGAAAAATCATTTTTTTCATGGTTATTCCCGGACAGAAGACAGATATATTATTTTCAGATTGATATCCCGTGCGCTTCCCAGGCTGCGGTATTTTCCGGAGAGCTTTTCAATAACGGATTTTTCGCCGTACAGGGAAACAATTTTCAGGCTGTAATTGAGATCAATGTGCATGTTGAATGAAGATGATACCGTACACGGGTAGCTGTTTTCAGTAACGGATATATCGGAAAGGGTGCGGTGATTATACATAATCTGGAAAACAGCCGAGATTTTTTTTTTCTGTTTTTCGGATTTGATATATTCGCGCACCAGATCAAGCATGGCGCGCGATCGTTTTTTATATCCGTTTTTTTTTAAAACCGCATCGAATTGCAGCAGAATATCTTTGGGAATGCTTACCCCAAAGCGGGTTACTTTATGTCCGTCTGTTTTGCTCATGGAATTTTATCCGGCTGATATACGGCAATTTCAGAGCCTGAAAAATCAAAGGAAAACGGTATATGTAAAAGCCGCTTTAGGGATTTTTTTATTTGATCATGCCTGGAAGGATCGGTAAAAAAAAGCATGAAGCCGCCGCCCCCCGCGCCCAGCAGTTTACCGCCGGCGGCGCCGTTTTGCATGGCTGTTTCATAAATACTGTCGATTTCCGGACTGCTGATGCGCTCCGACAGGCTTTTTTTCAGTTTCCAGTTTTCATTAAAAAGCTTTCCGAATTCCATTAAATCGGAATTGCCGGAAAGAATATCCGCTGCCTGCCCGGTAATTTCCATCAGCGCTGTCAGTTCGGAAGTTTTCCGCGGGATGTTTTCAATCTGCAGGGCGGCAATTTCACTGGCATAGCGGGAAATACCGGTAAAGAAAAGCAGCAGATGCCTGCCGAATAATTCCAGGCGTGCAGAGCTGATGATCAGCGGATTAACAGTAACTGCGCCGCTGCAAT
>DNNS01000637.1 GCA_003497555.1 Spirochaetia bacterium | reverse complement strand
TTCTTTTTTTACAGTCTGTCCGTCAACAGATATTTCCCAGGTTCCGGCTAAATCGGAAGTGTCTGTAAAATCACGGAGATTTTTAATTGTAAATTTTCCCTGTTTCGGATTATAGGGAAGGATCAGCAGCGGTTGTGCAAGCTTTTTAAATTCCAGCATGGCCGGATGCGGCTTGCGGTCGGGGGAAACAAGGCCGTCACAGACAAAATTGGCGTCATGCGGTTTATCTCCGAAATCTCCGCCGTAGGCATACCAGGTTTTTTTACCGTCTTTCTGAAGAATGCCGTGATCAATCCATTCCCAGATAAATCCGCCCTGCAGACCCGGGCAAGAGTAAAAGGCATCAAAGTATTCCTTCAGATTACCGTTGCTGTTTCCCATGGCGTGACTGTATTCGCACATGATTAGCGGACGATGATCCCTGTTTGTCTGCGACCATTCCCTGATTAAATCAACATGCGGGTACATAGGGGCAATAAAATCGCTGACTGCTTTACCGCGCTCTGAAGTTTTTGTATTAAATTGCGACTGGAGCCACTCGGCGCGAGTTCCGCCTTCATAATGAACAGGCCGTGAAGGATCGAATTTTTTCAGCCATCCGTACATGGCGGTATGATTTTCTCCGTGTCCGCTTTCATTTCCCAGAGACCATGCATATATGCATGCATGGTTTTTATCACGTTCAGCCATACGCATACCCCGGTCCAGGAATGCGCGGGTATAGCGCGGGTCGCGGCATATTGTATCATAATTGGCGTGGGATTCGATATTAGCTTCATCGAGTACATAAATTCCATATTCGTCGCATAAATCATACCATTCGGTACAGGAAGGATAATGCGAAGTGCGCACTGCATTGAAATTATACTGTTTAAGCAGTCTGATATCCTTCAGCATGGTATCGCGGCTTATGGTTTTTCCGGTTACGGGATCATGCTCATGCCGGTTAACGCCTTTAATCAGTACCGGTTTCCCGTTGATTAACAGCGAGCGGTTTTCGATTTGAACTTTTTTAAAACCGATGCGTTCCCTGCAGGCTTCTATAACCTGTCCCTGTCCGTCAAGCAGTTCAATGCCGAGATAATAAAGCGCCGGCGATTCTGCAGACCATGGTAATATTTTTCCGCAGTCGATTTCTGAATGATAAAGGCGGTCAATGTTGATTTCATAAATGCCCCTGGAACCGGGTATGCAAAAAACATTCAGTTTTTTGCCTTCAGCGCTGTACAAACCGGCTCGGATGCTGCAGGAGGGAGCAAGATCGGGTCTGTAATTATTGATAAAATTTCCTTTTTCTCTGAAATCGCGCCCCAAACGTACGGTAAGAAACAGCCGGCCTCTTGAAAAACTCTTGTCAAGATCCGTCCGGGCAAAGATATCTTCTATGTAAATGTGATTTGTAGAATAAAGATATACACTGCGGTATATTCCCGAGAGCCACCATTGGTCCTGATCTTCAATAAAACTCGCATCGCTCCATTTGCTTACCGCTACTGCTATGGTATTTTGACCGCTGTGCACAAACCTGCTGATATCGAATTCCGCCGGCACCATGGAGTCCTTGCTCATCCCTGCAAAAATCCCGTTGATATAAACCAGCATCATGCCCTGAACTCCGGCAAAATGCAGAACAGTTCTGCGTTTTTGCCAGGCTGGCGGAACGGAAAATGAAGTACGGTAAATGCCGAGAGGATTTTTTTCAGGTGCAAAAGGATATTTTTCGTTAAAGGGCATTTGTACGTTTGTATAATGCGGCCGGTCAAAGCCCTGCATGGTCCAGTTTCCGGGGACAGTAATATCGGAAAAAGACTTATCATTAAAATCCGGTTTTAGCGCCTGATCCGGGACATGTTCAGGATCAGGATACAGATTAAAACGCCATTTGCCGTCAAGATTTTTTTTCCAGGGTGACGGATTACCTGCAATAACGGTTGCTAAAGATGGAAAGGGAATAAGAGGAGAACGGCCGGGCAGACGGTTTATATCAATAAGCTCAGGAGTTTCTCTGATGTCTGAAAAAGAAAAGGGTGTAATAGCATGCAGATTCATTTTAGCCTCATTATTTGCGATACATTATACAATAAAATTATTTTTGAGACTCATACTGTCAGGTCTTAAAAAGTCCCGGTTTTCTGGTTTAATATGGAAGTATTTATCTTACAAATTCCCACTTGTCATTTTTTTGAAAGCGGGAATTTGTAAGATATCAGGTTTGGGTGTGAATTTATGAGATAAATACCGGCTGTTTTTTATCCGCTGCCTCACGGGCATAAAGCGCAAGCCGTGTTACGGTAAAAATTTCATCTGCTCCGGTTAGTAATTTACTTTCGCCGGCGATTGATTCTGCAAACTCGGAAAAAATACTGCGCTCGGCAGAAAGGGGCAGGTTAAAAGGTTTTTGATCATGAAGCAGCACCAATGCATTTTTTTCCCGTACCTCAATAATGCCTTTTTCTCCGGCTATCCGCAGACGATCATCGTCATGAGTCAGAGCGCCTGCCGGACGGAAATAATCCAGGCTGCAGGAGGCATGCGCGTTATTCTGCATGCGTAAAAATATCAGACAGGAGCTTTCCATTTCGCTAAAACCGGAGTTGCCGGCAGCAGTATGCCCGGCATTTATTTCAATCACCGGACTCTGGGAAAACCAGTATATCCAGTCAAGAGCATGAATTCCGACCCAGAGAATAGTACCTCCGTAAGTTGAGCGTTTTTTAAAAAAATCAGGCCGGGTCCCGAGTTTATATGATTTTTGCGCATTGATAATCCAGGGAATTCCTATTAATCCGTTTTTAACCGCTTCATGCGCTGCTAAAATAGCCGGTTCATAACGAAGGGCATGCATGGCGCAGAATTTAACTCCGGATGATTTTTGGGTTTTTTCCAGCAGATCAAGATCAGAAAAAGAGATTGCTGCCGGTTTTTCTGTAAAACAGTGAATTCCCCTGTTCATACATTCTATAGCGATGGATGCATTGATATAAAAATGTGAGGCAATTACTGCAATATCAGGCTTTTCCCGATCAAGCATTTTTTTATAATCGGTATAAATTACTGGAACAGCGCCCTGCAGTTTACCAATGTCTTCTTCGGCGATTCCTGGAGCAGCAGAACAAATTTTTATATCGGGATTTACCTCTGCACCCCTAAAGGCATAATTCACATGTCCGGAATTTCCAATAATTACTGTTTTCACGTAATAAATTTTACCGCATTTAATACTTTAAGTCAAATTATCCGGGGCACCCATAAATATCGTTCCTCTTGAATTTTGAATAAAAATGGTGTAAGCTTTATAATAATTAACAGGAAAACCGGAGAAAAGATATTATCTGTATCGAAACAGAAAATAAAGTTTACCTGAAAATCTTATAAAAGATACGATAATTCATGAGCAATGTGATATTAAAGCAGAAATAATAAAAATTGTATAAATGTCCGGACAAAAGGTCATTTGCAGGAGGAACTTATATGTCAATTTCCGTAATCGAAAAACTCAACGAAGAAATCAAAAAATGCATGAAAGAAAAAAATCAATCCAGGCTTGACACGGTGCGCATGCTGAAAAATAAAATAATGCAGGTGAATGCGCGGGGTGAAGTTTCTGAAGATGAAGCGGTGAAGATTTTCAAAAATTACGCCAAATCCCTGGCTGATTCCATTGATGTTTACAGGAAAAGCGGAAAAAATGAAACTGTAACTGCTATTGAGAATGAAATCAGTATCATCAGGGAATTCCTTCCGCCTGAACTTAACGCAGATGAACTTTCATCACTTTGCAGATCTGCTATTGAAAAATACGGTAAAGAGCAGAATAAATTCGGTATAATTATGAAAGAAGTAATGGCTTTAAGCAAGGGCCGGGCAGACGGCGCTGCAGTAAAACAGATGGTCACTGAGTTGTTAAAGTGACTGTCTATATTTTTTTAAAATTTTAATTATNNAAAAGAGTATACCCCATGTTGTCAAGCATTTTCTGCAGCTTAAAGACGCATACCCAAGAAAAAAAATCATATCCCTTGCCGGGTTAACTTATACGCCGTAACAATGTCTGCAAATCAGGGGAAACAGTTATGATTTATCCTGTCTGACGGCTTTATTGGTTTTTTCCCAGTGTTTTTTTCTAAATAACAGGGGAGATATTCCGTTTTTTTGTTTAAATAAGTTGGAGAAATAATAAGGATCATTAAAACCCAGACGGCCTGCCAGTTCCTTGATACTGACTGAAGTATTAATCAGAAATACCCTCGCCAGTTCCAGTTTGCGTTTCAGCAGATATTCATAGGGAGACAATTCCAGTTCGCGTCTGAAAAGCCTGGTAAGCTGCGATGATGATTTTCTGGCCAGCTCGGAAAGATATTCCATGGAAAAATTGTTTTCCGGATGATTATCTATAAAGTTTTTTACCCGTAGTACAGCTTGTGAATATACCGGAATCTGACTTGAATAAATCTGGCGGTAAATTGCGGAAAGAATTTCAAAAAAAATAATTGAAGCCCTGGTGTGCGCATCGCTTTCTTTGGAAACAGCTAACATTTTCTGAAATAATTCCGGTTTTGAAAATTTACGGATAAAGTAGGTGCTGTTCAGGCGCAGCGAGCCGATCAGAGCGTCAACGAGCAAACCGTCGGCAGAAAACCACACCTTGGCCCAGGGATCAGACGGATCAGGATAGAAAATATGCGTGGAATTGCGGTGCAGAATATATACATCGCCGGCCGCAGGGGAAAAATCCTCGGAATTTATCAGCAGGCGTCCCCGGCCTGATAAAATATATTCAAAAACATAATATTTAAAATCAGTACGCTCAAAACGTTCGTCTCCCCTGGTTTTAATAGAAGCTGCGGAAAGAAGGCGAAAGGGATAATGGCCGGATTCTTCAGCCGGAACCGAATGAATAAAAACTGGTCTGCCCGGGGTGTTCATTTTCATCTCTGCTTTATACAATTATTCTACTGTCTCTGTCATGGAATTTCAAACTTTGGGTATGGGTGCAAATTTATTTCTTGAGTAAATAAAACAACAAAGCCCGCCCCTGTGTACTAAATTTTAGCGGACAGA
>DNNS01000526.1 GCA_003497555.1 Spirochaetia bacterium | reverse complement strand
TTGCCTTCCTCCCCAGGCACGGCCGCGGGCATTTTCTGCTGCCCGGCGAACTGCCGGTCAGGGCGAATATCTGGGCTTTAAAATCCCTGGGCGTGCAGAAGATAATTGCGGTTTCTGCCGTGGGAAGCCTGAAAGAAGAGATTGCTCCATGCGATTTTGTTATGCCTGATCAGATTATAGACCGCACACACGGCAGGGAATCGACTTTTTTCGGAAGCGGTATTGTCGGACATATTTCTTTTGCCGAGCCGTTCTGCAGCTGCCTGCGCAGCAATCTGCTGACAACCCTGAAAAACAAAAGCAGCGTAAAAATTCACGAACGGGGAATTTATGTATGCATGCAGGGTCCGGCATTTTCCACCCGGGCAGAAAGCCTGCTGCATAAAAACTGGGGAGCATCCGTTATCGGTATGACTGCGCTACCTGAAGCAAAACTTGCCCGTGAAGCCGAAATGTGCTATGCTCTTATTGCCATGAGTACGGATTATGATTGCTGGAAAGAGGAAGAAAAGGGTGTTACACTTGAAATGGTAATCAGGCATATGAATGCCAATGTAGCCGAAATTAAAAATATCCTTCCGGCGCTGATTAAAAACATTCCTGAAGACCATAATTGCGCCTGTACCCACGCTGCCCGGGATGCGATTTTTACAGATCGAAAAAAAATTTCCGGAGCAGTGCGTAAACGTCTGGATTTGCTCTATGGCAAATATCTGTAGAATTGCCTTTTTTTTTTTATTTTTAATTTCAGGGCTGCGCTCTCAGACCGGCCTGCAGCTTGAAACCAGAAAGTATCCGGCTCTACAGCAGACGCTTTACCGGCAGAGCGCTGCGCCGACTATGAGTCCGCTGCGCCGCGCCGAAGTAGTGTTTTTCATTTCTCTGGCTTTTACCATCAGTTATTCCTATGCTGCCGGAAAATTACTGGAAGTGATTTCAGACTATAAAAAAATTGAAACTCCTGCCGGAGTGGGCATTAATGTTTTTTTCATCAGCGCCAATTCGGCTTTATGGTCTTCATGCATAGCCGTTAATGATTATAATTCCCGCCATAGTTCCGATAAAGCCGAGTTGCGCCTGCCTTTGATCCGGCATAGCTTTTAGCTCGCAAATGCCGAAATTTTATTCAATGCGCATAGATGAAAAGGCCGCCGGCCGGCGTCTGGATATCTTTCTGCACGGGCTCTATCCTGAATGGTCCAGGGAAAAAATCAAGAAATATATCAATAAGGCGTCTTTAAACAGCAAACCGGCCAAGTTCAGCGCGCATTTAAAAAACGGGGATTTTCTGGAATATTTCTTCGAGGAAGATAGCGCTGCTTCCAATTGCGGAATTCTTCCGGAAGACCTGCCGGTGAAAATTTTATATGAAGATCGTTTTTTATTGGTAATTGACAAACCGCAGGGTATGAGAACTCATCCGGCCGGATGCTACCGCAGCGGTACAGTAGTAAATTTTCTTTTAGACAAGATCAACCGCCTGGAATTCCCCGATCCGGAAAGAGCCGGAATTATACACCGTCTTGATAAGGATACCTGCGGAGTATTACTCTGCGCTCGCGATTCTTTTACGCTGAGCAAAATGCAGGAGCAATTTAAAAAAAGAGAGATTAAAAAAATCTACACCCTGATAACCGAAGGGAGCATAACAAGGGACTGCGGAAGAATTGAAAAAAAAATTCGGCGCAGCCGTAAAAATCGCAAGATCATGATTGTACACGAACAGGGAAAAGATGCAATTACCGATTACCGGGTGCTGAAAAGATTTCGCCGGCATACGCTGGTACAGGCAGAACCGATTACCGGCCGTACTCATCAGATCCGCGTGCATTTTCAATCTATCGGGTATCCGCTGCTCGGGGACCCTGTTTATGGCCGGCGGAACGCGGAAATTCCCATGTGCTTGTGCGCCTCTTCCCTTTCTTTCCGGCATCCTGTTACCGGCCAGCGGCTTGAAATATCCGCCGAGCTGCCGGGGTATTTCATGAATATTGCTGATATGCTATAATCAATGCAATGTTTTTTACATTTTACGGAGTACGCGGTTCGCTGCCTGCGCCATTATCCAATAATCAGTATCATGATAAAATCAGGGAAATAATACGCCGCTCTTTTACGTACTTTTCGGCGCATAGAGACAAAAAAATTTCATTAAATGATTTTTATCATGATCTGCCTTTTTATCTAAAAAATGTTTACGGCGGCAATACATCCTGTGTTTATGTCAACTGCGGCGGACGGCATTATATTCTTGATTCCGGAAGCGGAATACGCCAGCTCGGTTATGATTTAACCGGGAAAAAATACGGCGAAAATTTTAACGAAATAAATCTGTTTATCAGCCACCCTCACTGGGATCACATACAGGGGTTTCCTTTTTTCCTGCCGCTGTATGCCAAAGATAAAAAAATTAATATTTACGGAGGACATCAAAACCTTGAATCTCTTTTCCGTCTTCAGCAGAAATCCGAGTTTTTTCCCATTCCGCTGGAGTATTACAATTCTGATATAAAATTTTATACTGTTGAAGAAGGCAGAGAGTACCGTAAAGGCCCGGTTTTCATGGCAGCACTGAAACTGCGTCATCCGGGAGACTCTTACAGCTATAAATTCACTTACCAGGGAAAAACCCTGGTTTATGCCACGGATGTGGAACTTAATGATAGCACGGATGATTTTATCAGCCGCTGTATTGCTTTTTTTTCAGGTGCTGATGCCATTATTTTTGATACCCAGTATACAGCCCGTGAATCATTCGAAAAACTTACCTGGGGGCATTCTTCCACCTGGGCTGCTATTGACATGGCTGTTAAATGCAAAATTAAAAAAGTAATTTTTTTTCATCATGAGCCTTCGTATTCCGATGAAGAACTTTTTAATGTATTTGAAAAAGCCTGGAAATACCGCGATATGACCAAAAAAGGCAAAGATATTGAATTGTATACAGCCTGTGAAGGCATGACTATTAAATTATAATTATTCGCCGTGATAGGCAATCAGGGTTTTTACGCTGTATTTTCCGAGTTTGCCGGAATTTTTAAGAAAGGGCAGATTGATTACCCCGAAAATTCCCGCGACATATGACCCGGCTTTTTCTATAATTTTACATACCGCTTCAACAGTACCGCCGGTGGCAATCAGATCGTCAACTACCAGAATTTTTTCACTAGCCGGCAAATCGTCTATATGAATTTCTATAGAGTCTTTGCCGTATTCCAGCTGGTATTCTTCTCCATAGGTTTTGCCGGGAAGTTTGCCTTTTTTACGGGCAAGCACCAGAGGTAGTTTAAGCTCCCAGGCGAGAGGTGCGCCAAAAAGAAAACCTCTTGACTCTATAGCAACAATACGGTTAAGGCCTTGGTTTTTATATTCGCTGATCATGGAATTGATGATATGCTGAAATGCGTCTTTATTTACAATGACAGAGGTGATATCGTAAAAGAGAATTCCTTTTTTGGGGAAATCAGGGATTTTTCTTATTGCGGAATCGAGATTAAATGCCATGAAAATATTATTTTTTTTCTGCTGTATTCCAGTTAATACTTTCAAGCGATTTTATAGCTTCAGCTTTGGTAACCGGAAGGTGATTGCCTGTGGAAACAGTGAGCAGCGGTAAAAATGCGCTTTTATCGCCGATTTTTCCAAGAGCTTTAACGCATTCAATTACCAGGGTTTCTTCTTTTGTAATCTGCAGTAAATCAGTGAGTATGGGAACAGCTTCTTTGGCTTTGAGTTCTCCCAGGGCATAAATAATGGCTTTTTGCACCATGGTGTTTTGTTCCTGGCGGAGTATGGACTGCAGCTTGGGTACGGCGTTAGTGTCACCCAATTGAGCCAGAGCCATTGCGGCTTCCATCCGGATTTCCCAGTCGTAATTCTGATAGGCTGGTTTATTTATAAGTTTGCTGTTAATTCCATAACCGACAAAATCCATAAAAATATCAAAGGCCCCGGCTTCTTTAATATTACCCAAAGCTTTAATGGAATAAATTTTTACGCGATCATTGCCTTTTTCTATGGCTTCAACCAGGCTTTTTACTACTTCATTATTTTTCGGCAGTTTTGCAAGGTAAGCTTCAAGAGTTTTGGAAGGCTGCTCGGTTTTTACCTGGCAAAAAACACATGACATTATGCTGATTAATGTTATTGATAGATATTTTTTCATCTATCCCTCCTTTTCGAGGCTATTAAAAAATTATACTATATTTTAAAAAAAAAGCAAATTTTAAACTGATCTCACAAATTCCTGTTTTCAAAAAATGAAAGCGGGAATTTGTGAGACAAATACTTCCATAAATTTAGCAGAAAACCGCGGTTTTCTGTAAAAACCGGGACATTGTAAGAAAGATATCATTATTGTATTTTTTGTTAGTAAATAATATACNNCAAATAAATTTTCCTGGGAGGAATCATGGCTTTTATAAAAATTTTTTTATTGTTAAGCATTAATGTCTGTATTTTCTCAGAAATCAAACCGGCTATGCCTGATGAAAGAAAAATTCTCTCGGCTTTTGGTTTTAAAGACGGGTTTTATTTTTCGTGGGACCCCTTGCTCAGGGGGATACCGGAAAAGGTTATTGAAAAAGTACGGGAAGT
>DNNS01000523.1 GCA_003497555.1 Spirochaetia bacterium | reverse complement strand
AAATGAGCCTGACAATAATATGCCCAGTAGTTTTGCATTAATCCGCCATGATACATGGAAGAGAATAATATTATATCCGGGCGTTGTTGCGCATACTTTTCCAACAGTTCATGGAAATTAAGGTCAAAGCATATTGCCATGGCAACCGTGCCAAAATCGGTCGTGAATACAGGCGCATCCTTGCCACACAGAATATCGCCTTCAGTAGTTTCTCTTGGCACCAAATGATTTTTATTATAAATGCCGCAGACAGTTCCCTGTCTGTTAATCAACTGAGTTGAATTGCGATATGTTCCATCATATGTTTCCCGGACAGCGGAGTATACAATATAACACTTATTTTTAACCGCATATTCACAAAAAAAATTAAGTATTTTGTCGCCTCGAAAATGATAATATTCCTTACGCTCTGTCATGGTATGCGTCGGGAAACGGTCGCAGGCTTCCGGTAGAACAATCAGATCCGGATTGTCCGGCGTAACCTGGGATAGCTGCTCCTGCCAATGCCGGATCATGATGTCTACCGTTTCCTTCCCGTGCGATTTAACTTCCCAAAGAGGTCTTGGTCCTAGTGCACTGACTGTTATGATTTTGTTTTTCAGGTCTGAATTTTTTTTCATGGATACGCTCTCAGTGAAAATGCTGCGATGAAATAAAAGTAAAAAATCTAAATTTTGATATATATTTTTTATTTAAATATTTAATTTGATTGTAAATAATATTTCATCAAAAGGCCAAGTATTACGCATTACATTATAATACACATGACTCCAAAGACTTTTTTCCCAGCCTGTTTGCATCTATTTTCACAATTTTTTTTAGTTGCACTGATTTTAGTGCACAAAAGATCATTTCTGATGGCATCCATCCTTCTCGGAAATCCATGGGAAAAACACTACTGTTCCTGATACAATTAAAAAATATTCTGCTTTGTTCAATAAACCCACTTTCCTCGGCTGTGTATTTTTCCGGTTTGTCTGCGTTCTGTCTCTGCACGAACAGAGTAGTATTACGATCCATCAGGGAAATATTAAGCCTTTCACCAAAGGCCTGTGTAAAAAACTTTGATACCCCTGCGCCGACCGCCGTATCCACAACTGATAAATTACCTATAGAGCCATTATTAAAAGTATAGGTTGCATTAATTTTATCTATAGTACCGATTGTGCTATTCGAACTGACTCCAACCGCAAATACTTCAACAGGTTCGCTGTCTGACAGATAACGAAGCGCATCGGCAGCGTAAACACCCTGTGAGATGATATGACCTCCCCCTTTTTCCGGATCGCTTGTCCATCGACCTTCATCCCATTTTTTATCTGCAACCTGGGCAGTTATCAGATAGGGTTTACCGATCATTTTTTTGGCCTCTGACACAAGCGGATTAAACCTTGTCTTGTATCCGGAAAAAAAGCGAACCTCGTGTTTATCGATAATATTCCACATTTTTTCAAAATCACTGTGCAAGAGAACCAAAGGTTTTTCCATAAAAATTGGAACACCCATGTTTTTCAGTACTTCGAGCTGTTCCAGATGTACATTGTGCGCTGAACAAACATAAACAGCCTGAATATTGGTCAGTCTGGAAAATAACTGTATATCATCAGTGGCGATATCGCCCCCGAATTCATTGAGAAATTGCCTGGCTTTTTCAAGTGTGCGGTTGTAATACGCAGTAAATCGTATTCCTTCAATCTTTTCCTGGATGCCTTTGATATGCGCCCGGGCTATTGAGCCGCAGCCTACAATTCCGACATTTAGTGCCTGTAAAATGTTATGTGTCATATTATTTTATCTGTATATTATTGTACTTCTGCCTCGCCGTAAATTTTTATTGTTGGTATTCGGGTTATTTCGCTATTTCCTTCATTAAAAATAATTTTTAGTTTCCGAGTTTTAACACCATCAGGAAGTTTCCAACACTCTCCGTTATAATCTTTCACTGTTACTCCAAGAAAAGCATGTTCAGGCGGTTCAGGTACTATAACCCAGGAATTTTTATCGGATAGTCTCCATAATTCAAAGTCCTTGAAATAATACTTTTTATCACCATAATACCGAGTTATTACCAGATACCGCAACTCGCCTGTATATGCTGTAGGCAGTATTAAGATAATTTCTCGCAGATCATTATCTTTTTCAGTGATTTCCCAGTATGTTTCGTCAGAATTATCGAGGACATGGGTAATATTATTTTTTTCGTTTTTGGCAGAAATGTTTTCCGCTGTTAACCCAAGTTCGTTAATATCCGGAATCATTGCAAGGCTGTACTTCTTTTTTGCCCCTACTTCGATCAATTTTGAACCAAGAATTCCCATATCGAGACCGTCATCAGCTTTTTTTTTTGCTGCCGATACGTCCTGTAAAGAAAAATTGAATTTTTTCGGATCAGTGAATAGTATTTCTCCTTCCAGACCATGTATCTCATATGGCCCGTTAATCGTTTCTTTTCCAAACGACGCCTTTCGGAGCTCAGTTAAATTTTTATACCTGCCGCTTGCAGGATTATCATTTTCAAACCATCCTGTATAATCAAAGTAACCAATCCATCCGTAATTTTGTTTTTCATAGTAGTTATAATCAATTTTTTCACCGAAAATTTCTTTATCAAAAATAAACAAATCAGTTACATTTTTACAGAAAATATTATTTTTAATGGTATTTCCAAATACCTGCCACATATCCCCCTGCCGTGAGCTGCCGTGCAAGTCGATGCCAAAATGCATATTTTCCAGGAAAATATTATGTTCAAACAATACATTAGTTACATGTTTGGACTGCAGGCCCAGATGCCAGTTCCAGGCCGAAAAATTATTCCGGATAATCACCGGGATGCTATTCCAGCACATATTCACAGATATACCGACTCGATTATGGATGATGATATTTTCCTCAACGATGTTTTCATACATAGTGCCGTTAATATTTGATTGAGTGGTAATGCGTATGCCTTCTTTGTCGCATAAAAACACAAGATTTTTTTTAATGATAGTTTCCGGCGCCCAGGCCCTGATTCCGTATGATTCGCCAAAATTAATTCCGAAAACCGTATTATTAATAATCTGAAATCCTCTTCCCGTGCTGCTAAGAATAAGAATACCAAGAGGGGTCCTTTTCTCACTGCCGATTACATTATGAATTGTATTGTTTTCAACAATACAATGTGATGCCGGTTTATATATGGCTATTCCGGCTGTATGCTTGTAGTTGTCATTTCCTGATTCCGGATTACCTTTAATATTTTTGATTTCAAACCCGCGTATTCTGATATAACTGCTGTGGATTTGAAAACCATACTCATTCCTGAATTTTCCGTCAATTACCGGTTTTTCACCTATGTAATTTTCAAGATTGATATATGCATTTGCAGCTCCGCTCTTCTTAATGACAATATCTCCCTGATATATACCCTGCCTTACATAAAGCGTACTACCGGCATTTAAGTTTTCTACGGCATATTGCATTGTCTGCCATGGTTTTTCCAGTGATCCGGGATTTTTATCCGAACCAGCCGGAGATAAATAAAAATCCACACATAATAAATTCATTAATTTGAAGTTACAACATGTAAGAAATAGAAATAATCGAACAAAATTTATAATGATTTTTTTTGACATATATTCCTCCAAAGAATAAATTCTTTATTCAACCATTTTTCTGGATGCGACGATAGTTCCGAAATGATTTCATCCACCAGAGCATGTGCAGATGCAATTCTAACCAGAGCTGATCCGATTTGTTTAAATAGCACCAAACCTTTTTTTTCTATATGCTCACCCATTTTCTCAAAATCATAAGAAGGCCATATCCCGTCTTTTTTCCATCCCACTAATTGATTAATTGCTTGTTTATATTTATTATTTTCCATTATTTG
>DNNS01000566.1 GCA_003497555.1 Spirochaetia bacterium | reverse complement strand
ACAGTCAACTTTTTTCCCCTCTGCAAGTTCACGGTAATGTTTATGTATATGCAGCGCGGTATAATAACCTTTCTTATAAAAGTTCAGGTCTGCCGTGGTAAGCATATATTTTGACGAAATACTGTCATTGTCAATACCGATTAATCTGTTCTCTCCGGGAAAGGATATTTGTTTTTCAACAAGAAATTTCAACGCTCCGCAGGCAATATAATCGTTTACTCCGATGATATTTGCCGGAAATTTCAGTTTGTCAAAATAAAAACCGGCTGTGCGGTAGCCGATTCGGAAAAATTTTTCCGGTTCCCAGTCCATAAGAGCCGTATCCGGAATTTTAAAAATTTTTCCTGATTTTTTAAATATACTTTTAAAATGCATTTCCCTGTTCCGTACCCATTCACTGATATAATTCAGGGAAAAAAAATAACTTGGCAAATTAATATCACAGCAGGTAAAAACCGCGCGGATCACATCATAGTCACCATAATCAACCTGAGATAAATTTTTATGTAATTCAAAATAATTTGTAACCACCGGAATTCTGAATTTTTTCAGTTCATTGTTAATATCTTCGGTATTATATGTGCCAGGATATCCGGGAATAAATATTATTGCCTGTATGTCTTTGCGTTTTTTCAGTTCGGCGATAATAGTACTCGAGTTTTTTTTATTGTTATATATCTCTACCTGTGAACCGAATTTTCGGCAGCAAGCAAGAACGCCGCTGATATATTTATGACTACGCGGCATATTATATAAATCATGCAGAAAGGGCTTTATGAGACATATCCTGAGATTTTTTCTCTCATGCAAAACTGCAGGTGCAGATATTATTTTATGCCCGATACCTTTTTCGTAAATAATTATGCCGTCGCGTTTAAGTATATCGAAAGCCCTGGTTGCAGTACGCTGAGCAATATTATATTCGGATAAAATATCTTTAAGCGGCGGAAGATAATCCTTATATTGATTTTCGTGGATTTTATTTTTTATTATTTGAGCAATGGTTTTATATTTTTCTTTAAAACGCATACATGTATTGTAGTATACTTAAATTATTTTGTCAATAATTAAATATTTTATTAAAATTTATTCTGGAATAATTCAATTTTTTGTAGTATAATTAAATTAAAATAGGAGTTCCTATGAAATCCACACTTTTGATATTACTTACCATGCTTTTACAGATTATTTTCTGCAATAATCTTTTTTTAAACGGTGGCTTTGAGGAAGGAAAAGAAAATAAGGCAGATGCCTGGTCAAGCGGAGTGTGGGCCGGATCAGACAGTATTCATTACCGCAGCGACAAGGATGCAGTAAATGGAAAATTCTGTTATTACCTGGAAAAACGCGATAGCAAAGGAGGACTGCAGTTATATTCAGATAAAGAAATTAATCTTCCTCTGCCGGAATATAAAGAAAGCATTATTGAAATCAGCGGCGCATACAAGGGCAATAAAACTTCAATCACTTTGCAATTCAGGTTTTACCGTGTGGAAAATGGAAAAATGATTACTCTGATTAATTCGCTAAAACAGTATGACTGCTTTAATGTAAAAATGAATCCCTCATCCGGCTGGAAACGTTTTTCACAGATTATATCAGTTCCGGAGCAGGCTAAATCTCACTCGTCAATAATAATGCGCCCATATATTCTGCTTTCCCAGGCTGATTCTCTTTTTATTGATGATCTTTCCCTTACTGCCCGCCTTAAAGCGGACTCTGCTGTTTCTCAAAGTACTGATGATAAATATAATCTTCTGGAAAACAGTGGATTTGAGGAAGGAAGCGGAGACAAGGCAGATGATTGGAGCAGCGGACCATGGGGCGGGGCTAAAACCGTTTATAAACGAAGCAGTACAGAAAAAGCATCCGGTAATTTTTCTTATTTTCTGGAAAAATTGGATAACCAGGGCGGAATACAGCTCTTTTATAATAAATATATTACACTTGCCGGAATTGATAAAAATAAATACAAGGTTATTGTTTCCGGAAAATACCTTGGTAATAAAAAAACCGTATATTTTCAGGCGCGTTTATATAAAAAAGAGGGAGATAAAATTATTTCTCTGATTGATGAAAAGCAGAAGCAGATTTCCTGCAAAGCCGATCTTACTCCCGCCGGCCAATGGCAGGCTTTTTCCCGGGAACTCGTTTTACCGGCTGTAACTGCCGGGACAGGCGATATTTTTCTTAAACCGTATATTATTTTTTTCAACGCTGACAGCATATATCTTGACGAGCTTGCCATACATATTACCAGAAACGGCGAACCGGTACTGCGCATTTCTCGCCAGGAAATTCCTGCTGATCCGCTAAATGGAAATTTCTCAAGGTGGAAGGTCGCGCCAATTGAACCGCTTTCGGAAAATGAGAAAAAAAGCTATTCTCCGATCAGTCTGCCGAATATCAGCTTTACAGTCAAAGACGGCAATATACTTAAAAACGGCAAACCGTATTTTCTGATCGGCACTCCTACGGCAGGCGGAGGACAGTGGAACAGCCAGACTATCTGGTATCCGCGTGTTTTTAAGTACGATTTCGTGGAAAAATATGATAGTGTATCAAGAGCCATGAAGGTAGCAGTTGATGAGAATAAAAATCTGAATATTGCCTGGAATAATGCCGCCTGGAGTTTCTCTCATATCAGGGAACTTTACCGGAACAATATTTTTGTCTGGATGGATATAGGCACTTCGGATTACAAGTACCTGACTCAACTCACCAGCCATCAGGATGAATTTCCGGAAATGAAAATGCTCATGCAGCAGCGTTACGGACATTTCTATCCCTTTGATCATGCAAATTCTTTCGGCAGACAGCTCTATCAGGGAGCATGGTCTTCCTATCTGCGCTATTACGGCAATGTACAGTTTCTTTCCCTTGAAATCTTCAATGAACTTGGTTATTCCTGCAGCTCGCCCCTAACACAAAACGCCTTCCGTAATTATCTTCTGCAAAAATATAAAAGCCTGCCGGAAATTAATAAGGTTTTTACCACTTCTTTCAGGGATAAAAACGATATTATCGCTCCTCATTTAAGGGAAAATTTTTCGGAATACTATCAATATAAACTTAATCTGGAAAAATCTCGGGCAGAAAATTTTAGCCTTTACAATGAATGGCTGGAATTTTTAAAAATTTTTCTTGTAGAAAACATGAGGCCGCTTAAAAAAAGCGTTGCCGCGATTTCAAAAAATAATATTTCCATTGATGCACGGCATGAGCTTCATGAGTTCGATCAGTACTGCACCAGTGATCCGGAACTTATTTCGGAAATATCGGATATTTATGATTTTCACCTGGGCCCGCCGCTTTTTTTTAATTATAATAACCGGCCGGCACAGGCAAGCGACGTACTGCAGTCTGTTATATGCGCCGGTTTTTATCTCGATTATATCCGCAGTATTATTGACAAGCCGATTGTAAATCCGGAATGTATTATTTCCGGCACCAAACCTCCGCAGGCCAATGAAAAATTTATCATTGACAATTCTCTGGTTAATCTGCATAGCAAATGGAAATTCAGTACGGATCCGGGGAAAAAAGGCATGGAACAGGAATGGTTCAAACCCGGATATAATGATGCGTCATGGGATGAACTTGAAGTACCGGGTATGTGGGAAGACCTGGACAGTAAATATAAAACCTATGACGGCTGGGCCTGGTACCGGATAAAATTTGTTATGCCGAAAAAATACCAGCTGGCCATGGAAGACGGCTCGGTGCGGTATCTCATAGCAGGTAAAGGCATTGATGATAATGGAAAATTATTTTTAAACGGCAATGAAATATTATCTCTGGAAGGCAATAACTGGCAGACGGAATATACAGCCAATATCAACACTTATCTGAAATTCGGCGAGGAAAATCAGTTAACGGTGTTTATTAATGACAGCAGCCTGGGCGGAGGCATACGTTTTTATATTACTCTGATCGGAGATGACATGCTGGCCCAAAAAACGCCTCTGGAAAAACCGCAGATGTCTGCCTTGCTATGGACTTATGCAGTACACGGCATGAGCGGTATTGACATCTGGCACTGGGATGATGATATGGTAAAAACCTGGCTTCCGGAAATAAAAAATTCCATTGATAATGTTTCGGAAATACTGCTTCCCCGTCCGCGTATAAAAGGCAAAATTGCTTTTTTTTATTCCTTTGAAACCTTTCGCGGTCTGGTTAATAAATTTCCAGAAGCTTCCGATATCATGGATTATTATGGAGCCATGCTTTTTCAGCAAATACCTTTTGATATGCTTTCCGGCAGAAAATTCCTGAGCAGTCAAAACATAAATTCCTATCCGCTGATTGTCATACCTTATGCAGAACTTCTGCGCGCCGGTTCTTTTGAAAAATTAAAAAACTATATTGCAGACGGAGGTACTGCAGTACTGACCTATAATTCCTGTGAAAAAGAGGATTATTCATACAGCAAACTGCCGCTTGATGAATTCCTGGGCATGGAGCGCACGGGAGATGCATCATCCAATGATCAGGTATTATATAAATCTCAAAGTTTTTCATTATCTCCGGGCGGCTGGTCAAAAAAATCAGGAGTTTACTTAAAAAATAAAAGCGCTGAAGTTTTAGCAAAATATGCATCCGGCAGTCCTGCCCTGCTCTATAAAAAAAACAGTAAGGGAAGCGTTTATTATATTGCAGCTGAACTTGACTTTACGGCTGTACATACTATTTTGCGCGATATTCTTACCCGGGAAAAAATCAGCTCTCCGGTTATTGTGCATTCGGAAAATACCAGCGAATTTCCATATATCGAAGCGCAGATCATAGGTAATGAAAATAAATTTCTGCTTTATCTGGTGAATTGGGGCGGTACTGAACA
>DNNS01000196.1 GCA_003497555.1 Spirochaetia bacterium | reverse complement strand
ACATATACTGCGAGAGAGCATGTCGGCGATTCGGGGCTGTATTATTATCGCAGCAGGGTGATGAGGAGCGGGAACGGGGCTTTTACGAGGGAAGATGATTGGTTTAAATTATTAAAAACAAAATTAGTTATCAAAGAACATATAATCGTTAATTGGTTTAAATATGCCAATAGTAATCCAAAAAAATATTTTGATCCATTTGGCTATTATGATTTTTTTGCATGCGATCAATGCCATGATAATTGCGAAAGCTATAGAAACGACCGACTTGCACAAAGTAAAGAAGAATGTAAAGACGCTGGGTCTATAATTTGCCCATTAATATGCATTGGTGCTGGCCCTCTTGCATATAGTTGGTGTGTTGAAGACTGTTATAAAATAGAAATTGAACAATGTGAATATGAAGCAATTGTTGGCTCACCAGGTGAATATGGAATAAACGATGAGGTTCAAGAATGTCATAATGATTGCGATAGAACACCAGGATGTAAAGCCGTGATGTGTGAATTGTAATGAAAAGGCCATTTGGTATAACTTTGATTATTATAGGTTGTACAATAAGTTTAATATTTAATTTCCAATATACCTTATTTTTATACAATAATCAAAAATGGCCTACTTTTATTTTAAATTTATTTTCTATAAATTTTCTTTTTTTAATTATTACTTTTATTTTAAAACGAAAAAATATTTCAAAATTTTTAATCATGGCGTACATGATAATTGGTATTTCAATAAGTATGGTTAATTTTTTTTTAAAAAAGCATAATCCTCTTGAATTTGCCGGGATTGCTTTTTTTATTGTTTTATCGATTTTAATGTATTTGTACTTGTTTAAAAACAACAATACTATAGAATATTTTAAAATTTTAAAATAATAAATACATTTGCTTACAGCCTTTATGTTTATCATATAGAAGATGAAGTATTAAAAAAACATGGTGATTACCAAAAACAAGTGGATAGAGATCACAGCGAATGCCTTTTAGGTGAAGAAACTTCGAAATACATGAAACAGTTCATTATATTAATTTTCTTTTTTCAAATCTTAATTGCAGACATGTGCTATCACTATTACCGCAAAGAAAGCACCAACAACCAACTATTACTCGCCGCGCCCAAATTAAAATTTGTTACGCAAAAACCTTTTTTGCTCATAAAATTACAGCCTCTAAAATACCAAAATAGCAGTTCACAAGTATTAACTGATCTCGACAAAAATAATTATTATTTTGATTTCCAATATAATGAACATCTGCAAAGCGATACGGCATGTCAGACTGTAATTGCGCATATTGCCGAGACCAATAATGACCGCGAACAGATTATCCGCAGATCGTACAAATTAATTTTTCAAAATCATCCCGCCCTTAAAGCGGTAATAACCTGGCCGCCGCAATATTCGCTGGTACGAAAACAGGTTCCAATCTACGGCCTGGCATACGGCAGTAATTTCAGCCGTTATACGCTTTTTGTGAGCAATGAGCAAAACAGCGAGTGTATGTTTCGTTATGAATCAAAAACTGCCAAAAGCATGGACGGCTCAATGCTCTGGAAAATAATGAATTTTCTAACGCCTCCGGAAAAACGAAATACGCTCGCATCTTTTGACTGCGGCACAGGGTTTTCTGAAGACAGCGCTTCGTGGTCTGCGGGTTCATATATCGTGCGGCTTGAAGTATANNCGGCAGCTTGGTGTACGATGAAATACCGCTTGAAGTCGGAAGCATTCTTGACGAAAATCATTCGGTAATAACAAGCGATGACGGAAAATTACAGCTTTTAGTAAACTATGATAAAAACAAAAAACATCCAGTGGGCGTAGTGAGCATAAAAAAAATTGATAAACGGTATATTGAAACTGTTATACCGGCGAATTGGTCCAATATCGGCGCGATATATGAATACCGCGGCCAAAAAGTTAATCTGCCTGATGCTGCTCCTGAAATCAAGTTTGATAATAAACTGGTCAGTGATCTTCCCGAAGAAAAATGGGGCGCGTTTGTATACAACCTGGAAAAACACAAATGGCAGTCGTTAAATTCAGGAAAAGAATATAACGCAGGGCAATACGAGTATTCATTAAAGAGTATTCAAAAAGGCTGGTCATTATTCGGATTTTTTTATAACACCAATTTTAATTTTCCGGCAAAAAAGGAGATGATGCCATGAGCAAAAAAACAAAACGAATGGTAGGCGGCTTGCTGATCTGTTTCTGGTTAAGCGGATTTATTCATCCGCTATTTGCGCAGGAATGCCTGATTTATAATGAAGACTGCAGTTGCCAGCAATATGATGATGGAACGGGAACCGGATGCAGCAGCGGCGGTTGTGGCAGCGGGAGCTGTGGGGGCAGTTGCGGCACCGGAAATTGGAGCGACCCAACATATATTTCAACCACCAAAAGCCCGTTTATGTAAAAACAGAAAAATCTTTGTTGATTATTTAATTCATGTGGTTTCATGTGCGCATTACAGAGGAGTGCAATTTAAAATGCACGTACTGTTACGCAAAAAATTATGACAGAACAAGCGCCATGCCGTTTGATTTGTTTCAGGAAATTATTGTAAAAATAAAATCTTTGCCGAAATGTAAAAAAGATGTTTGTATACTTTATTTAAGCGGAGGCGAGCCGCTGCTGCATAGCGAGTTCGAAAATATGCTGGCACATGCCTACCCGCTATTTGACCGTATTCATATACTTTCCAACGGTTTACTGCTTGAAAAAAATCTGACACTAATTAAAAAACATTCAGACAAGACATTTGTGCAGATTTCCGTTGACGGCGATGAAGCAGTAAATGATCAAATCAGGGGAAACGGCACATATCGAAAAGCGGAAAGCGCGCTTAAGTTATTAAAGCAGAACAGAATAAAACACTGGATCAGTTATACGGTGTCAAAACAAAACCGGGAGTGCGGTCAGAATATCGTTAACCTGGCGCGCAACACGGATTCGGTTTTTAATAACATAACGCCGTATATAGGCAGTCCGGATTTAATGCTGGATTTTAATGAGTGGGAAATATTTAAAAATGAAATATCAGACTACGCGGAAAGTATTGATTTCCCGATGATTCACTCGCCCAATGCCTGCGGTTTTAATTACAAATGCGGCGAATACTTCGGCGGTATTACTTTTAATCCAAACGGCAGTGTAACCGGATGCGCTCGTAATCAGGAAAAATTATATTCCCTCGGCGATTTACCGCGCATACTAATAGAAACTCCGAAATTAATGAACGAAACCTGTATGCGTGAAAAATGGAAAGACGTGCCCGATTTTAAAAACATGCAGGAACTTAGAGAACGCAGGTTTTTCATGAAAAGAAACGGCGCGCTCAGCCTGAATAAACTTGCGAATATTCCGTGGTGAACCTCATGCGGGAAGAAATCGGTAAATTTTTTCAGGATTATTACTCGCTGTTTAACATTGCGCANNAACAACGGTATTGTTTTAAAATACATCGAACTGCTTAAAACGTTATCGCTCGAAAACATAGAGTTTTCCATAAAAATACAAAACGCCGAAATATATCCTTACCGCCTAAACTGTTATTGCTACATGCCGGATATTAATTCGGGCTATGCCGCTATTACAGACTATATGAAATGGATTAATTCTCTGGAAAATTGCAGAGTTAATTTTAACCTGTTTGAGCAGGCGCAAAACATACTGCATCAGGCAGAGTTTGATTCTTTCGGCATCGGAATTGATATCAGAGAGAAAGCGGAGAAAACACGATTTAAGGTTGGGTGGGGAATAAAACGTAATACAAAAGCAATAGCGGCTTTACTCGGACTGCATGGGTATAATAATGACATGGTCTTTTTAACCAATAATTTTATCGGCTGCGCTGTGCATTTTACCGTTCAAAATCAGACAGCTTTAAGAATTTATAATGTGTTTTCTGAAAACATGAAAGATGAATTGTCATTATTGAAATTGCGCCGAATTTTTGATGAAAAAATTATTATCTTAATACAAAAATGTAATCGTTTTTTTATTGCCTATGAAGGTAAGAGCTTTGAAAAAATAATTCACTTCCGGCCATATAATGTTGAGGAATTTGTAAGGTCCATTAATAACAAAACACTAAACGAAGTATATATGAAATACAAAGCGATGAATTTTATCCCCAAGATGATTTCCCTGCATGAAAAAGATATTTTGGAAAATAATTTTAATGAAATTAATTTATATTATTTGTGTTATTGAAAATGCATTTTTTTTCAAATCGCCGAGAGGCAATAAAAAAGGAAATTAATATTTTTTTTTATACTAAATTAAAAGGATCAACAAAATGAAAAACAGCCATAAATTATTTTTGATGACGTTATTATTTAACGCCATTGTTTTTGCAGAAACAAATGAACTGGAAAGCAGAATAGGCGGATTAAGAAAAATCCAAACAATGGATGAATATGTTAAAGAAATCAGAGGGATTAAAGAAGAATTACTCAGGCTGGAAAAAGACGATCCGCTTAAAGCCTATGAAATAGGCGAAACAATACTATTTTTGCTTTTTCCGCTGCATAACTACGCATATTTGCTGGAAGTATCTGAAAGAATGCTTAATAGCGCATATGAAGACAAATCAGTTCCCTATTATTTACAGGCAATAGTTTATTCAAGTTTAAACGAAGACGAAAAAGCCCTGGAAATAATAAAGCAGGGCTCATCGCTGGACAAAGGAAAGTTTACAAAATATCTTACCGGCCTTGAGAAAAACATTCAGAGAAAAATTACGCGGAATCAGGCGGAACTAACCATTGCAAAAGGAAAAGCTGCGCCGTTATTTGAACTTTCTTTGATGGACGGTAAGGAATTTTCGCTGGAAAATAAAAAAAATAAATTTATATTGATCGATTTTTGGGCAACCTGGTGCGCGCCATGCAAAAAAGAAATACCTAATCTTGAAAGAGTATTTAACGAAACAGAAAGAGAAAAACTGGAAATTATCGGAATTTCTTTAGACCAGAAAAAGGATGTCTTAAAGCAATATTTAAGCGAAAACAATATACCGTGGAATATCGCATTTTTGGAAGGCGGGTTTAATAGCGAATTAGCCGGTCAATATGGAGTAACCGGTATACCAAAAATAATATTAATAAATCCGAACGGAGAAATAGTTCATGCTAATTTGCGCGGAGAAGAAATGGTTGAGATTGTTAAAGATGCTATTGCAGAATTTTCAGATGGCAAAAAGTGAGTTATATACCTGAATATCCTTGAATTAGTAATCTTCAAAATTGCTGTGCACAGACAAACTCCGATTCATGAATTAAAATTCCCCCACTCC
Organism: Spirochaetia bacterium; assembly: GCA_003497555.1. Taxonomy (GTDB): domain Bacteria; phylum Spirochaetota; class UBA12135; order UBA12135; family UBA12135; genus UBA12135. The sequence goes on along the minus strand of DNNS01000196.1, from coordinate 48 downwards.
GCACAACACCCGCTTTACAAAAACATCGTGTCTTCGTAAAGCTATGCA
>DNNS01000625.1 GCA_003497555.1 Spirochaetia bacterium | reverse complement strand
GAAGATGCGGTCTCTTCAAGGGCACTGGCCTGGGTTTCGGTACGCGAGGAAAGATCCTGGTTGCCCCGGGCGATTTGTTCGCTGGCTGACGCTACCTGCTCGGTTGCCGAATGTACATTGGTGATTATATCCACCAGTTTGTCATTCATATTGGAAAGCGCCTGGGCGAGTTCGCCAATTTCATCGCCGCGGGTCAAGTGCTTTTTATCCATGGTATGGGTTAAATCGCCTTCAGCAATGCGTCCGGTAAAATCAACACCGTAGCGCAGGGGCCCGGTAATGGAAAGGGTAAGAAAAATGCCGATAGTAATTGCAACAATAATACTGGCAATAATTATTATAATAATGGTGTACTTGCTGGTTTTGTAAGTTTGATCTGATTCGTGGATGGATTCCTCCGCATGTTTTTCAGCAGTGCTGATAATATCATCAAATTTTTTCAGGCAGACGTTTATTCTGTCGCCAACCTCTGTTCCAAAAAAGTGAACAGCCTCTTTTCGTTTTCCTGCAGTCAAATACCCTTCTATATCATCAGCGGACTTGTGAAAATGATTATGTAAAGGCTCGATTTCGGAAAACAATGTTTTCATTTCAGGAATATTTTTTTCATATTTTTCTCTTGCTTCACTGTAGAACCATTTTCCGAAAGCGCAGTTGTGAGGATTTTTTTCTATTTCTAATCGAGTGATTTTTTCATCTCTTTGAAAATTCCCTAAATTTATTCTCCAGTTCAGGTGGGCCATTTTCATCGTTACCATCAGGTTATTGAATTTTAAAGTTCCATTGGCGTTTTGATTGGAATTCTGAATAATGCCCATTTCAAAAAGACTGAATGTACCGATAAATGCCGCAATAACTGCAACGCTTAAAAACCCGGTAATTAGTTTTGCTCCGATTTTTAATTTCATAAAAACTCCTTAGTGATAGTGGTATTTTAATACGCATTTTATATGCCAGGAATATATGCGGTTTAAAGGTAAAATAAGCGGGAAAATTAATTACTAAGTTAAAAATGTGCGTTTTAGAACACAGACATGTTCATTTTGGTACAAGGGTTAACTGTTTTTCATAACCGGAACTTTGTAAAATCAATCTGTCGGAAACCAGCGCCCCGGAATGTTGTATGGAGAGTAAGGAAAATCAGGATGGATAGCCCTTATTCTTTATTTCCGTATTTTTTTACCATTTCAAGAAGAATATTAACCAAATCACCCCTTCTGAATGTAGCGGATAACTGTTGTAATGAAAGGTTTGGATTTTTATAATATTCAGCTAATGACGCAGTTATATTGTTGCAGGCAGTAAAAAAAATATTTATTAATATTCATTTCTTTCCTCTAATCGTAATCTTCGTCGTATCATTGCCGAAAATATCAGTCGCTTTTGGGGGTTTAAATCTGCCCGGCTATCGGATAGAAAAAGAATTATAGGGTTTAAATCATTTTTACTATCTTGAAAAGCGTTAATTAAAAAGCATTTTTATCAACTCGGGCAAATGAGCTGTCTGAACAATATCAACACCCAAAGCTGTTTTAATCAGGTATAGTAAAAATGAAAAAATAATAAATATGGGCATGGTGATAATTACAATAAAAAACAGGTTGGCAAACACACTGACTTTTCTGCCGCGCGAGGCTTCTTTGGTCTTGCCGGGCTTCCGCTTGTCTCTGCCCATTATAAATACAAAATAATACCTTCTGAAAAAAAACGGCAATAAACCTCTCCAGTCCAGAATGTGGTTTGTGTTTTCATGCGTTTCCCGTATTGCTGTTTTAAGATCATTAAGCTGGACCTCTGTTAGTGAAGCAATCGTTTCCGGTTTTAATCTTTTAATCAGGCATTCTATATATGAGTCTACAGCTTTTTTGTTAATTACCATAATTTATCTCCTGGTTAAAATAAAACCGTGATACAGCAAGACGAGTATAATGCAGACAGAAACGCATAAAAATCCGATGACGATTACAGTTTTTCCCCGGTAAGGTCCGCTTTTTATCTCCGGAACATCGCCGTATTCAAGTATCCTGAACTGCGAATAATTCCGTCCTCCCTGGAGTTTTGCCATTTCGCACTGGGTACTCATGGCGCTGAACATTTTTTCATATATCATAAGATCCCGTTTGTACCCAAGATACTGTAATCCGATTCCGGAGATGTCTTTTTTGCTGATTTGGCGCTCAAGTTCTTTTTCTGCTTCTTTCAGATTTGCTATATGCATTTTTAAAAGAGACGTCATTTCATTGGTCGTGCCTGAAATCTGGATCATGGTTTTATATTCAAGCTCTTTGGCGGCAATCTGTTCTTTAAGACTTTCCGACTTGTTCAGGAATGCAGCAGCCTGGTCCTTGATGTTAACAAGTGCTCCGTGATTTTTTTCCATTCCCGTCATGGCGCTTTCAATCAGCAGTATCTTTTCAGCGAGTTTTGATACCGTATTATCCAGATAGTCAATTTCTTCAATAATAATTTTTTTTGCTGAATCTTTTAATTCCGATTCAAGCGCAGCTATCGCCGAATTGACAATATTTCTTGACAGTACAGGATCTATCGAGCTGTATGATATGGATATTATACCGGTTTTTTTGTCTCTGCTTACGGAAAAATGCTTCTGGAAAATGCGCCTGATTTCATAGAGAGGCATATTGGGAATATTATATTTTTCCGGCAGATTATATTCAGTTGCAATATAATTATATATTTTTCTTGATTTTAATATTTCAACAATCATTTCTGCGGTGTTATTCCCGAAAATATTAATTCCTGTCATATCCTGTAATACCGGGTTTGCTTTGGAAAGCAGGCCTGAAACCCCGTCCCCTGGATTGTTAATAATATAAATTCGCGCGGTGGAAGTGTACATGTCCGGATAAAATGATTTTTCCGGGGGCAGCTTGACTGATAAATACATCAGGGCAGATGCGGCAAGCATTGCCAGCGCTCCGGGTGTTATTATCCAGGGTTTATATTTCTGCAAAGTCCTGATATATAAAACCAGCCAGAATTCCTTTTTTTCCTGTGTGCCATTGGACATAATTCCTCCTGACATATAAGAATTTATTTTTCCCATCTGTAAAAATTATACACGGATTCCCTGCAAAAAGCAACGAAACATCAGCCTTACAATGTCCCGGTTTTATGTTTTATTATTTTTACTGCTATAAAAGGCATAAAAACAATACCGTTTTTGCATAAATTAATCAATTCCCCAATGAAATTGCACCTTTGAAAAACCGGGAATTTGCGAGATTTAAAAATCCTTGTAATTCACCTTTAAATAATATATAATTCTTTTATCTTTTTTACTATGAAAATTTTAATAAATTCATACTGGTGCGCGCCGGGACTTGCGAGTGAACCCGGAGTAGCCTGGGAATATATAGAGCGTCTGTCCAAAACACATAAAATCGGACTTATTACCGGTACAGAATATAAATCAATCCTGGAAAACACCAAAATTCCTAATTTAAAAATATATTTTATCAAAAATAAATTTCATTTAATGATCAGTAAATTGATACCCTATAGAAACATTACGGTTGTTTTAAGCGGAATTTATCATTATTACTGGCAGTTAAAGGCATTTTTGTTTGTACTGTTTTCAAAAAAAATTAAAAATGAAAAATACGAAATTTTTCATCATCTAAGCAGTTTTTCATGGCGTTGGCCGCCCGTAATATGCCTGCTTTATAAAAACAGTATATGGGGCCCGGCAGGAGGAGGACAGGATATACCCAGGGCATTTTTAAAAGATTTTAATTTTTACTTCCGCAGAACCAGAAGAATACTGCAATTTCTAAGCGGCTATGATTTTATTAATAATATCTGCATGCATAAATTAAAAATTATTCTCTGCGCCAATACGGATACTTTTTTAAAAATTAAAAAAAAGCATCATAATAAATGCAGAATACTTCTTGAAACCGCGCTTGATTCAACTGCACAGTATTCCTGCAGGGAATTAAATGACCGGAATAATCTTGTTTATGCCGGCAGCCTGATCCCGCTTAAAGGAGTGAAATATGCCATAAGCGCCATGCAGACTGTAAGCAAATACAAGCCGGATTGTATTTTACACATTATTGGCGATGGAAGAGAAATGCAGAATTTAAAAATGCAGGCCCGGGATTTAAATCTGGACCATAACATTATTTTTCACGGCAGAATAAACTCGGCGGAAATAAAACAATTTTATAAGACGGCAGATTTGTTTATTATGCCCAGTCTNNGAGACAAGCGGTAATGCAACCCTGGAGGCCCTGTCCTGGGGTGTTCCGGTAATAGGTTTTAACAACGGCGGCACCAGGGATATTATTCAGGATAGTTATAATGGATACCTGGTACAGGTCAATGACATGGCTGAAGCTGTAGCCGCAATGGCAAGCGCTATAATCAGAATTCTGAAAAATAACACGCTGTACAAGACTTTAAGCCAGAATGCAATTCAAACAATTAAAGATAAATACTTGTGGTCTGATAAAATAAAAATACTCGAGCATATTTATTCCTCAATGATTTGAAACGGGAAATAACTAATGCTGATATCCGATAAAGAAAAGAATTTAATCAGAAAGATTTATTACGGAATAAAAAGCGGAATTGATAAAGAATCCATTGAATACGCAGTCAGGAACAGGCTGATACATAAAATTTCCAATCACCGTTTTTCAGGGGAAAAAATAGCATATATCAGCCGCCTGCGCGCGGATCTGAATATTGTCAGAAAAAAATTTAATCAAAATAAAATACCTTATAAAATTTTAAATCCGCCTGACGGCGTTTCAGAGGATGTAAATATTCTTCTGAAAAATTCCACCGGCAAAAAACAGGCTGGGCAGATTTTATTTTGCCTTGGATATGCTCCGGTTATACGGAGCATGTACAAGATCATGTATTACCGGCTGATAAAAAACCGGGAGCCTTTAAAAATTCATATTCATACGGATATTGCCTGGCATGATGTAATTTATTTTGATAAAAATAAATTATTTGGCGAACCTGGAGCCGGTATTGAGCCTGGTCCCGAATGGCAAATTGCGTATATTATTGCCCATACGTTTTTTGAACATCAAAAATTTCGCCTGGCCTATATTTTTCAATGTATTGAAATAATAATCAGAAATAATATTGATATGGTAAAACTGCTGGAAATTTCCAACAAACACCGTTATGCAGTTGTATTTTTTGCCGGTTTTTTACATGTTTTTATGCGGCGGGTATTCGGAGATATTCTGAATAAACACGATCAACGATTCAGTTCTTTTTTTTCAATTATAAATTCAGGTTATGATAATTTTAAAACAACTGCGGATACAAACCGGTATTGTTTCCCGTATCAAATCCCGGGAAACATTCTTTTCAAGGGAAAGATAAATAAAACCACAAAAGATTTTATATATAATCCCCTGACAGCTTTTCATACGGCTTCAGTTTTTTTCGCAAAAAATCCTGTCAGAAAATTTCAGGGTATTATCCGGCGGGTTTTTATGGAAAGATGCATTATTGTACTGTCCGGCCTTGACGGTACGGGTAAAACCACACAGGCGCACATGCTTATAAATAAATTCAGGAAAAACAAAATTCATTATTTGTATTTCAGATATATGCACCGCGGTATATTTAACAAAATAACATGCAAATTGGCCGGCTGTTTAAAAAAATATCCGTTTACCCGCAGAAATGCGGGATTATTTATTTCAAAAATCTGGGCGCTGGCAGCATTAGCTGATTATCCGATAGCTCTGTTTTTTCGGGTTCTTATTCCATATATTTTTAAGAAAAGATTAATTATTGACAGATATGTAATTGATAATATCATTGACCTGGAAGCCGTATTGCCGTTTTTCAGGCATTTGCGTAATTTTTTTTTCCTGCTGCCTCCGCGCGCCACAATTACTTTTTTGCTGGAAACGAATAAAAAGATCATCACAGGCCGCAATAAAGAGAATCAAACAGAAAATCTTGATTATTATTCTGATGAATATTCGCGTTATAAAAAAAACCGTGATATTATAGTTCTTGATACGTCTAAGGGCGCTGCAGCGGTAAATAATCTGATATTTGAACATCTTTATTCATCAGAAAAAACACGTTCGCTGGTAATTAAATTACAGGACGATCACCTGTTGTTATAAGCTGTTCTGCGGCAGGGGCGGAAAAGCAAAAAAATTAAATTTGGCCGAGGAATAAATCCCGGAATTCCCGATTATTTGCCGTGATCACCTCCGGCTTGTCAATCACCATCTTGTCATTTTGGATCATAAAACAGACATAATCTGCCTTTTTTAGCGCTGACAATCTGTGAGACACGGTAAGCAGAGTCATATCTGAATAAGACCTGCGGATATTTTCAAGCACTTTTTCCTCGCTGTTTGAGTCCATGGAAGACATAGCTTCATCAAGCAGCAGAATCTTTGGTTTTTTTACCAAAGCCCTGGCAATAGCAAGTTTCTGTTTTTCTCCTTCTGAAAGTTTTCCGTTATTTCCGCCTAGATGCGTGAGGTATTTTTCCGGCAGTTTATTAATAAAAATATCCGCGCAGGCAGCCCTGGCTGCTGCTGTTATTTCCTCATCACTTGCCATCGGCGCTTCGTAACGTAAATTATTTTTAATCGTATCATTCCACAAAAGCGGCTGCTGCAGAACATACCCGATTTGTGATCTTGAATATGAAGCAGATGCCTTCTTAACCGGAATATTATCTATTAAAATCTCGCCCGACTTAATCTCGTATAATCCCGAGAGCAGATGCAGGAGGGTGGTTTTTCCTATGCCGCTTTGCCCGGCAAGCGCAACATGGTTTCCATGTTTAATATTCAGGTTTAAATTTTTTATTATATTTTTATTTTCAGTATAACTGAAATCAATATTTTTAAATTCAATATTGCCTTTGGTAATTTTCAGCTCAGCTTCCTGGGCTGTTCCTGTTTCCGGTTTTTCGTTCAGAATTTGAGATACACGGGCGCAGGAGATTAATCCCTGAACTGTATTTTGATACAAGGCAATAATATCTCTGTGAATATTCATAAGCATTGCCAGATATGTAATTATAGCTCCTAAAGTCCCCGGGCTGAGCCGGCCGCTGATGATACGCACGAGCCCCAGGCCTAAAATTATCCCGAAAACAAGTTTATTCAGAATGTCAGCAGTAAAGCTGCTTAGTGAATCGGTTTTTCGGGTTTTGATCTCAAGGCTCATTCTTGCTTTCAGGCGGCGTGAATATTCATTAATATGATCTGTTTCCCTGCCTGAAGATTTTACCAGAAGAATATTAGAAAAAACTTCCTGCAGATAATTTAAAATGTTTTCTGACAAGATGACAGACTCAAGCCAGGCCTTTTCCAGTATACGGATAAAAATATAATGAGGAATATATAAAAACGGAGCGAGTAAAATGGATATAACCGCCAGCATTCTGTCAAAATAAAAAATAATTGCAAAAGAAACTGAAATTCTGAAAAAAATAATCAAAGTATGCGGTAATATTTTTGTCAGGGGATATACTATCTGGCTCGTATCGCTGGACAGTTTAAAGACCATTTCCCCGGCTGACTTGCTGCGGAACCATTGATAAGGATAACTTTGCATCCGGCTGAAAAGCCTGCTGTTTAAGGCAAAGAGCAGTTCATGCCTGGTTTTCAGTTCAAGATATTCCCTCAGGTTTTTAATTGCGCTGATCAGGGTGAAAGCTGATCCGCTGATAACCAGTACGGATAAAAGGCTCCTGATGTTTTTCGCAGGCAGGACTGAGTCAATGAGATATTTTAAAAGGAAAGGATTTAACATGGACATTATAACCGCACACAGGGAAAAAAATATTATTATCAGCAATCTGCGTTTACAGGGAGCAAGATAAATAATAAATTCTTTTGCCAGTCTGATTTGACTTTTTATTTTTGAAATGTTTCCCATCAGTTTACTTTTTTGTACTGAAATGATATTTCCATTTCAGCGGGTTAGTATCCGGGTATAATATGAAACTCAGAATGTCGCCTTTATTTACCGGCAATCCCCTGAACCGGAAAAGAAAAATTTGGCCCCAATGCGTATTGCTTCCAGGCCCGCTTTCCAGGATCAATCGACTGCCCAAATGCGCCTTGAAATAAACGCAGATCCCGGTAAATCCGGCCGGTCTTAATATTTTAAAATCGGTTTTTAAAATTTCAGGCATTTGGAGAGTTTTTCTGAAATCTATACGGTGTATGCGCTTTTCACCGGCAATAAACGAACTCCGGTTTTTCAGATTGAGAATTGCCGGGTAGATACCGTTCCTGATATTTTCGATTAAGGCCATATTCTGAAAATTGCTGAAATCAAATCCGTAAGGTTTTTGCCCCCAAAAGGCGTAACTCATGTCAGCTGTATTTTTATGGCATACTGGCGCAGCGTAAATATCAATGCCCGCAGGAATGATTTTGATTTTTTTTTCAGCAAAATTTTCTCGAATATATTTTACCTTTTCCAGCATGTCCTCGTTCCAGATAAAACTTCCTATTTGCTCGTGTATTAAAACATCTATCTTTTGATCAGGGATAAATTTCATTATATCGGTATGATGAAATTCAATTTTATCTTCAAGCCGGTTGCTTAGCGCAGTTTCTTTTGCCTGTCTGATGATTTCAGTGTTTTCCACAGCATAGACTTTGGCACAGCCTTTTTGGGCAGCCATAAATGAAAAAATACCTGATCCGCAGCCAAGATCGAGCACAACATCATTTTTTTTTACTGTTTTCTCAATAGCTTTTTTATAGGCTAAAGTTCTGTTTTTGTCCCTTAACAGAATTTCATGCTGTCTATAAAGTAATTTTTGTTTCTTCATTTCTGTTATAACGCAATAATTTTTTAATTACATTTTTTGTCCTGACCATACTCCATGACATGAGTTCGTTAAAACGGGTTAATTTGTAATGGTTATTATGCCTGAGTACCGTGATAACTTTACCCAGTATGTCTGTAATCCTGATTTTTTCAGGGGTTTGCCCAAAAGCATCGCCCAGGGTAAATACCGCATCGCTATTAATTCGTATCAGGCGGTGGATTATAAATTTATCCGCCTGCCTGCAGATAACGATATTTCCCCTGCGCAGAGCTTTAACAGGCGTTTCAGCGCCGATTACTATGTCCCCGTTCCTTATCAAGGGACTCATGCAATTTCCCTCAACCTTGTACGATTTCATCAAATAGTCTCATAAAGTCAGTTTTATTTTTAATTTTATTTTTGTTCCATTCAAGATCATAAGCCGGCAGCCCGCATAACTTCTGAAACAGGTTTTTTTGACTTAACAGCGCTTTTTTTTCATAGGCCCACAGAAATTGCCTGCTTAAAAGCCTCATGATAATTTTCGGATCTGTGATTTTTTTAAGCTTTACAGGCCCATTACTGTATTGCGGAAAAACAAGCGCTGTTACCGGGCCCGGCTTAAAAACTTCCCTGCCTGGAATAATTGTACGGTTTTTTAAAAATACCCGCGAATAAAAGGGCAGGGCTTCAATTTTTTGGCGATTTGCGCGTACCAGGACTATATCATCACCGGTTATAGAAAAATCGTATTTCAGAGCAAGACAGGAAAGAGTTGATTTTCCGGATGATGAAACACCTGCTATCAAATGCACTCCGTTTTTATAATGAATGCCGGCCGCATGTATTGTAAAAATATTTCTCCGGGATAAAGGATAAAAAAGATAAGGTCCTATATCCTGCACTCTGCCGGTTTGCAGATAATCAAAAACTACCTCGGGTTTTACTTTTGGTTTTATAAACAGGCTTAAAATATCCCTGATGCCTTTTTTTTCGCTTTTTCTGGAAAAAACCAGCCGGCATTTCAGGCCGTAAATATCTAAATAAAGCATTTGGCCCAGGGCGAGGATTTATATTCTTTAATCCATTCGAGCTTGCCAAATTGGTAAAAACACCAGTCGCACAGCGATATGGTACTGGATTTGATCATGTCTTTTCTCTGCAGTCTCCATTTTACTATTTCGGGCAATAGGCGCATATGGCGTTTTACCATAAGATCAAGGGAATCATGTTTAAAATTACCGCATGCTTCCATACCGATCTTCTGTTTTTTATAAGTGCGGACATGCGCAAGATTGGCGCAGATTAAATAATTGCCGTGAGCGTCAATGCTGAATTTATTAAAGGCATTGCAGGAAAAAAGTTTATTGTCGGAGCTGAAGGCTTCAAGTTTGAGGATGGAAAATATTTTAGTCCAGGCTTTAAGCTGCCAGAAGAGCTTTTCTGTTTCATCCGGGGATGGTATCAGATTCTCGTCAATAAGCCGTTTTGTGGGACATGGAAATATAAACGACTGTGAAAAAGCTCCCAGGGATGATGTTAATAAAACTATATCTTTAAGGTGGTCTTTATTTAAATTTGTTACCGTTGTTTTAATATAAAAAGGTATGCCTGATAATTTGCACATGGCAATAGCTTCGATGATTTTACGGAAACTGCCTTTAGCCCTTGAGTAATCATGTACCTCTTCCCTGGAGCTGTCAAGGCTGAAACCTACCCGGTACAGAAATTTCCTGATCAACGGCTCCCGGATGACCGGGAATATTTTTTCTTTAAAAAGAGAGCCGTTGGAAAGAAATTCAAAATGAATGGAGTTTCTGGCCAGCGCGGTAAAAAGATCAGCAAGCTCCGGATGAAGACCAATCTCTCCGGCTCCGGTGATGCCGGTATAACTGAATCCAAAAGCATGCAGCTCTGCTGCTATGCGGTCAAACAGTTTTTTATTGATATAAACCCGCTCCTGCTTGCCCGGTTTTGCCACACAGCAGTGCCTGCAGTCAAAGTTACACCAGTTAATGATTTCGATTGTAGGGGGAATCATTTTTTTTCATCCATTTCATTTTGTCAAAAAGATTATAACAATCCAGGCAATTACCGCTGTGGGCTGCAAGGCTGCCGCTTTTTTTGTTCATCATCTGTTCAGTAAACCAGGCCAGTAGTTTATAATGCCTGTATATTATATCATCGAGATCATCTGTCATGATATTTCCAAGGTATTCCTTTCCCATTTTATCCGGAGCATTTCCGGCGGACGGATGGGAAAGATTGCAGCAGAAAATAAAATTGCCGAGATGATCAAGCGAGAGCCCATAGGCGGGATTGCACAGGCTCATTCTCAATTTTCCTGACGAGTAGCCTTCAATATTTATTTTCATTCTAAAAGACGGCATTAATTTATCCTTGACATAAGTTATTGCCTCAGAGATTTCTTCGGGAGAAGGAATAAGCCCGGATTTAAGCAGTCCGGGGCTTGGCGTAAGTACAATATATCCCAGCTCGGCTACACCGGCGCTTGCGCATAAATATGCGGTTTCAAACAATTCATTTAAATTTTGTTTATGTAGAATTGTTTTTACTGAAACCGCTATGCTTTTGTTCCGGGCGGCTTTAATGGAGCGGATAACCAGGTCATAGCTTCCTTTGCCTCTGATCAGGTCATGCGACGCGGGGCCGGCGCCATCCAGGCTGAAACATACCCCGGTAAATAATTTACGCGCTTTGGCGTCAAGCAGGGGAAGGATTTTTTCAATAAAAAAATAACCGTTACTGACCAGATTGAAATTTCTTTTATATTCACAGAGCAGATCTATTATTTTATCAAGCTGCGGGTGCAGAGCAGGCTCGCCGCCTGTAAAACATACGGAACGAATTCCAATATTGGAAATTTTTTTCAGCAGAATTTTAATAATATTCAGGTTAAGATGCCTGCGCGGCATAAGTTTGTCCCGCACGCAATGAAGACATTTTAGATTGCAGTGATTTGTAATATCAACAGATATTGAATTCAGCATTAAAGGTTAATATAATAAAAATATTAATGCCCGGTTAAACTAACCGAACAGCCAGCGGCTGAGACGGGTTATAACATTCTGTATTCTGACAGTGGATTCAGCAAGGAGTACGGTGCTTTCTGCAAAGGCCACAGAGGTGTTGGTCTGGGTGATAGCTGCAGATACGGTAAGAATATATGTTTCATCTTTAATAACCGGTTTTATATAGGTTTTTTTTAATTTTTTCATACTACCCCCTTTAATTTTAAGTCCTTTCTGAAAGCCCTGATATCGCTCAGCAGCTCGGTTTTTTTTACGTTATATTTTTTAAAAAGGTCGCTTGCGATTTCATTATCGGTTTTATTTTTCCTGATTAATTTATAGATATAAAGCCCGGTTTCATTAAGAAATGAGCTTGTACCGCTGGCTACATTAACAAGCATACCCTCATGATTAACCTCTACAACCAGCAGATCGTCTTTTTTTTTTAAAGATTTATTCGGCACCTGATTTTACCCTGTGTTTTCATTATAACGTACA
>DNNS01000765.1 GCA_003497555.1 Spirochaetia bacterium | reverse complement strand
AAGAAAAAAAATCATACCCCAAATCTTGTAAATTTCGGGATGAAAAATATTCTTTTAAATGGATTACTTCACAGAACTGCTCCGCGGGATATAAATTTTCGGCACTTGAGTTCGGCAAAGGCTCGATTTAAACTGGATCAGTGCAGATGTTTTGGTATAATTTTTTTTTCGATCGGATTCTTTTTTAAAACCGATCCGTTGCTTCTTTCCGCGGAACCGGCAGAAAGAATTAAATAATAATGCAGTAAAACAAACGAAATATTGAAAATAAAAACCGCATTTCTGATATAAGTTTGGGCTAAAAGAAAGATGGACTGAATGATTATTATCAGCAGGCTGTCTAATGTCTTGAGTTCTTCAGTATTATATTTTTTTATAAGCAGGCGGATATATTGTTTAAGATCTTTTAACCGGTTTTTAAAACCCTGATCTTCAGCCGGAACCGGGAGAAATAAATAAAGAAACCAAATGTTTAAAACAAGTATCGAACACATAACCCCTGAAAAAAAAGCTGTAAAATAACTAATTTTTATTGAAGTTTTAACAAAAAAAAGTTCATATAGCGGTCCTGAGGTAAAAAAAAGTATAAGCAGGCCTGTATTGGCTAAAAAAAACCAGATATATGCGGTAACAACAAGGAAAGGCGGTAGTTTTTTCCTGATAAATGCCGTAAGAAAAGTGAATAATACAAATGGCAAAAAAATTAATCCCCAGAAATAATAAAACGAACTTAAATTTTCGTTTTTTATTGCCTGGAAAAAATAAAAAAGGAGACTGATTGTATAATTTAATATGATTCTCTCATTAATGACCGGAATAAGATGGTCAAGCAATCCCAGACCATAACTGCATGACAGCAGCATTACCAGTAAAATTATCCTGAATTTTAAATCGTATACCTTGATGCCGTCAAAAGGCAGAAGTGTCATGATTATACCGAATGAACCGAATAAAAGAACAGCATAAAACGCAGTCTCTGATATTTTACCTTGCTTAAAAAGGTTAAGGGCATTTAAGGTATAATTAACAATGACCCCCATAAGAAAGACGAGCAGACAGACATTACGGACATCTCTGGTTCGGCAAAAAAAAAGATAAATAAAAGCCAGGTAAATAATTGTCCCGCTATAAAAAACCGTCAACAGCGCTATTTTTTTTTTCATTGTTTCCTGAATCAAAAATAGTTTAAATTATATACTTTATAAATTGTAGCATATAATCTAAAAAAAGCCTGTTTAACAATCTCTCACAAATTCCCATTTTTCAATCATTGCTAACACCACTGATTTATCTTACAATGTCCCAGTTTTTGTTTATAGTTTTTACTACGATAAAAGGTATAAAAATAATGCCGTTTTTATAAATAAATTAGCTAATTTCACCATGAAATTACCTCTTTGAAAAACTATGAATTTACAGGAGACTTTATTGCCTTTATTTTTTCCCTGTTTGATAATATACTAAATGGTATAAAATAAAGCAGGGAGTCATCATGTCCGGAGGNNGTTCGCAGAGACCAACCTCAAGATTGATTAAGGTCTCCGCCGGCCTCCGCGTGAAACCCTTTAGATTGATTTTTTAAGGGAATTTACCGTTTTAAGACGGTCTTTTCCAAGGAGATGGAATGAAAATGAGTATGCTTTTATCAGGCTTCTTCTGGGGCGCAATTCTAATACTAATCGGCATCAGCATCATGATTAAAACCTTTTTTAATATAGATCTTCCGGTCATGCGTATCCTGTTTGCCTGTCTTTTTATCTGGATCGGCATTAAAATTTTAGCCGGGGGAAAATTCCCGCAGCACGCAGCTGTACGCGACGAACAGAGTATTATTTTCGGGGAAGGGAAAATAGATGTACAGGAAATAAAATCTTCCTATAGCGTCATTTTCGGCAAGGGGGATATTGACCTGAGCCGGGTAGTACTTGACAAAGATACAACGATTGAAATCAATACTGTTTTCGGATCTTCTTCCGTAAAGCTGGGTAATTTCCCGGTTATCATCAGCGCCAATTCCGCTTTTGCCGAAGTAAAAATGCCGGACAGCCGGGTAGCAAACTTTGGAAGTACTGAATATTCCGGAAAAAACAGCGAAGGCGCGCATCGGCTTAAAATCAGGGCAAGCGCAGTATTCGGGCAGATGGAATTCAGGCAGTAAAAATGCAGCCGCTCAATGTCCATGAAATAATACAATTTGCCGTACAGATTGAAAAAAACGGACTTGATTTTTATCTGGACCAGAAAACAAAAAACAGCCGGCCGGAAATAAAAAAAATTTTTTCGGAACTGGCAGAAGATGAAATCAGACATGCTGAGATTTTTCAGGCTATGTCTGATAAAATACACGCCTGTGAACCCGCTGAATCATTTCCCGAAGATTATTTTCTATATATTAAATCCTTTTCCGACCGTCTTATTTTCAATTCTGCGCAGAACCGGATACAGGCCGGGCAGATCCGACACCCGGCCGAGGCGCTTGATTTTGCCTGCGCGCGCGAGCTTGAAGCTATAGCCTATTATCAGGAAATTCAGAAAATAACCGGGCCGGAAACACGCAGCGCCGTAGAGAAAATTATCAGTGAAGAACGCGGGCATTTTCTGAAACTTTCAGCCATACTTAAAACCCTGCGTTAGTCCCGCAGAATTTATAAACAAGTTTTTGCCATGATCGCCCTCACTGATTTTATCGAAATCGGTATGGACAGCAAAAACCTGGTTGCTCCCTTCCTCGCCGCCAACAATCCCGGAATCAGCGACTTTATTTTTTCCAACCTTTTTGCCTGGAGAAAAATTCACGGGCTCTCCTGGGCCTGGTATAAAGATCGTTTTCTTCTTTACAGCCGCAGTAAAAAAATTTTATACATGCCCCTGGGTGAATATCTGACAATAGACGAACTGCTCGCGCTTTCCGATTTGTTTCACAGTGCAGATCTGGGCGGCAATTTTTTTCTGTTTACTGAAGAATATATCAGGGCGGTTCCCGAAATCACCGGTTATTTTTCAATACATCCCGATGCCAACAACCATGATTATGTTTACGAGTCCTCAAAAATGGTTTCCCTGCGGGGCGACAAACTCAATAAAAAAAGAAATTTAATCCGGCAGTTTGAAAAATTATTTCCGCATTATAAAACCGAACCGCTTTCCCCTCAAAAACTCGGCGATTGTTTCCGGCTTGCCGAAAAATGGTGTGTTGAAAAAACCTGCATTACCCTGGGCTTTACCCATGAAATCTCTGCGCTTAAAGAAACACTGGATGCCTTTTCCGGGCTTGAGCTTGAAGGGCTGTGCCTGCTGCTTGATGAAAAAATTTCCGCCTTTTCGATATTCGAAAGATTAACCGCTGATACGGCTGTAATTCATTTTGAAAAATACGATCCACAAATAAAGGGTTTATGCCAGGCTATTAACTTCAAGGCCGCGGAATTTCTTGCTCCCCGCTTTCAATATATCAACCGCGAGCAGGATCTGGGTCTGGAAGGCCTTAAAAAATCAAAAATGTCCTATGCGCCGCTTCCCTTCCGCCCTTTATTCAGACTGATCAGAAAAGACAGATAAAATATTCCTAAAAAAAAGTCTTATAATGACGAAAATATAGGGTATAATATTATTTTCTGCCGATTTTCAGGAGTATATATGAAAAAAAATACCGTAAAAATAAGCATCCTTCTGCTGATCTGTCAATTTTCAGCTGCCTGGCTGTACGCCGAACCGAATTTTACCCTGCCGATTATCCGCGAACGCTTTGTACTTAAAAGATTATACACCAAGGCGAAAAGTTTCGGTGTTTTTTCTGAAGTTATTGTCAATACCAATACAAGACCTGATGCAAGAAACGAGTTTATCAGTACCGATAAAAGAGTGCTTGAGGTGGCGATTAATCCGGATGCTTCCAGGGGGGCGGTAACCATGCTGATAAACGGGTTTCCCAGAATATTTTTTTTATCTCCGTCTGAAAATATTCTTACCGAGTTCAGTTTTCGCCGCGGGGTACGCGATGAATCTCCCATCATTACGGCTGACGGCAAAACACTGTTTTTTGTCACCGACCGCTACCAGAACCGTGAAATTTTTTCCATTGATATTGAAAAACGCGAACTGAATTTTGTAATTGACAATATGGCTGATAATTTTCAGCCGTCAATCAGCGCTGACGGCAATATACTTGCTTATGTTTCCTACAAAGACGGGGGCAAATCCGTAATATTTGTATATAACCGCAGCAGCAAACAGGAGATAGCCGTTTCCCTGCCCGAACTATCCTCCAGCCATCCCAAAATTTCATCCGACGGAAATTTTATTGTATTTGAAGGAATTGATGACGAGGGGAACAAAGAAATATATCTGGCCAATGTAAAGGAAAAATCGCTGATCAATCTTTCGGATAATTATAAAATCGATGAGCTTCCCGATATTGCGCGCGATGCCAAAAGAATCGTTTTCCAATCCTGGCGCAGCGAAGAGCCTGAAATTTTCATGTATGATATGGGCTCACAGGAAATTTATAATATCAGCCTTGATCCCAACGCCAAAGATATTAACCCGGCGATTTCCGATGACGGCAATATTGTTGTCTGGGAAAGCTACAGTAAATGGGTAACTTCGTCAATCAAGGCGGTTAATCTTTCCTCCAAAACCGTTTATAATTTCTACCAGCTTGATGAATACAAAACCAGGCCGATACTTTCCAGGGACGGCAGCAAGCTTGTTTATTTCATGAAAGATTATCCATATATAACCGATTTACCCAAAGCTATGGGAACAGGAAAAACCTCCGCGACCAATTAATAACGTGCAAATCGGCATAAACGGAAGGGTACTGCTTTTTCCCCATACCGGTGTTGCCAAACGGCTGCTTAATCTGGCAGCAGCCCTGAAAAA
>DNNS01000111.1 GCA_003497555.1 Spirochaetia bacterium | reverse complement strand
CGTCAGAAAAAAAAAATATCAGCGGTCTGCTTATGACCATAAAGTCGGAGATTTCCGCCATTTCGGATCCGAAATACTATTATCTGCCCTACTACGCAGCCCTGCTGGAAAAAAACTCCGGAGCAAAGGAAACCCTGCTGCTTGATTCAGTCAGGATGGTGGAAGCCACGCGGAATTCCCAGGAACAGGATGATGATAAAATTTCCTATTTTACCGGCAAGGTAAAAATCTACGAAGAACTTGTGGAACATTACTTGGCTGCCGGCAGACTGCATGATGCCTATCATTTTGTTTACCGCTGTAAAAGCCGTACCTTCAATGAAATTTTTTTAACTGATATTCCGCAGGGCAGGGATTTTATTTCTGCCCTGTCCGCCCGGGCCGGCAGGCGCAGGATAATTGATTTTTTTATTTGCAGGGATCGGCTGCTGGTTTTTTCCGTCAGCCAGGACAGCATCAGTATTCATGAACCTACCGTTACTCCGGAAAAACTGCGTCTGCGCATTGATAATATCAATATTCTCATTAAACTCTCTCTTTCCAGCCGTGGATTAACAAAAGTTTCACTGCGTAAAATAATTCTGCAGGGTCTTAAAGAAATAAGCGAACTGATTTTCCCGGAGTATACAGCGGGCTGCTGCATAATTCCCCATCTCTTTCTGCATAATTTCCCCTTTGGATTTCTCTGTCTGCAGGGCAGCGAGCAGATTTCGGTTTTCTCCTCCATATCAACGCTTATTGCCGGAGCTGAAGACCGGCCGGTAGCGCCGGAATTAACCTGCTTTATTGATCCGCTGGAAAATCTTCCCCAGGCAGCCGAGGAAAAAAAAAGAATTTAAAATCTGAATATTATCAGGCGTTCTTATACAGGCCGGCAGTGTACCTGCGATAATTTTTTTTCCGCCCTGCAGAATAACGGCATACTGCACTATGCCGGACATTCTGTTTTTTTTGAAAGCCGTCCGGAACTTTCCTCCATTACCTTGGCAGGTGAAAGTCTGGACTACTTGCGCATTAAAAACAACCCGATTAAAATAAAAAATGATTTGATTTTTCTTTCTTCCTGCAGTTCAGGCAAATGCCGGGAAAGAGCCGGCGATGAAATTCTTTCCTTCCCGCGTCTGCTGATCGCCCGCGGTGCCGGGGCCGTGATATATACACTGTGGGAAATAGATGATCAGCGNNCCGGACTTTTCTACAGTAATTTCTGCAAAACCGGCATGCGGGCAGCCGATGTTCACCATGCCTGGCAGCGGGCGCTTTATTTACTTGTTCAAAACGGCGATCTGGAAGCCGGTCTGGCATTCAGTGCGGTGATATAGTTATAATATCCCATTTTTTTTTCCCATGATATAATCCTGTCAGTTAAAGGAAACAATATGACCACCAGCATTCAGAAACAAATCGATAAAATGTACGCAAGTTTGATGGATTTATTCATCAACCGCCGCAAGCATCTTGTTGAAACCGCCTGGGCTATTGCCATTGCCTTGCTGCTCCGTTCCACGGTAATAACGCTTTATAAAATTCCTACAGGCTCCATGATTCCCACCTTTAAAATCGGCGACATGCTGATTGCCAACCGTTTTTTTTACGGTCTGAAAATACCTTTTACCGACGGTCTTGAAGGCTTCAGGCTGCCCCGAATGAAAAGACCCGGCGTGGGTGATATAATTATTTTCAAGGCGCCGCCCGAAGAAACGTTTTATTTTCTGCAGTGCCGGCCGCTTACAGACACAGGCGCTGCCCTGCTGGAACAGATTAACAACCAAAGTTCATTTAAAAGGCCTGTTTCTACTGAAAACAATTATACCAACTATATTTTTATAGGCCAGGAACGATCATGGCTGTCTTCAGCGCTTGCCGCCAAAGCAACGGTGTTTATCGCTATTCATCATTCGCTTTTCAAAGAATATAAAAAAAGTTTTACCACCGCTTCGGGAAAGGGCAATGAAATCTCGCTTGACGGTAATTTCTACCTCACCGAAAGAGATACGGGCGGAGGAGTCTACGAAAAACAGAAAATCGCCATGACTTATCACCAGCATAAATATCTTGGTTTATCCGGCGCCCTGCTCAGTACGCCTCTGGCCGGCGTTTCCATTTTAACAACGGTTTTTCTTAATGCACCGGTTTATCTGCCGACTTACATTTTAACACGCCTGTATCAGCATTATAACCGGGGAAAAATGTCCTTCATTACTTATTACCAGAAAGAAAAAGACTTTTCGCTGGTCACTTTTCTCGATGACCGCAAAGACTATGTTAAAAGAGTAATTGCCGATGAAGGCGATACAGTTGAAATTCACGACAAACGCGTATATATCAACGGTGTTGAAGCGCTGCAAAGTATGCAGCCGGAACAGGATAAAAATATTTACGGCAGTGTAATTGCGGAAATCTATACTGAAACGCTTCCCGGTAAAAAACCAATCGTGCATCCTGTTCGTTTTCGCGATTTTAAACGCTCTATACAGCCGGGCAGGGAATTTGATGCAGGTCTCTGGCCGTATGATCCCTTTTTAGGCGGAGGCCAGTATCGCGATAATTTCGGACCTGTTACGGTTCCGGCCGGACATTATTTTGCCATGGGCGATAACCGCGACGAATCCCTGGATTGCAGATTTTTCGGATGTGTTCCGGCCTGGGCTATCAAAGGTACGCCGATGGTTAAAATCTGGCCACCAAGCCGTATCGGGCTGATAAAATAACGGTGCCGCCCCCGGTTGTAGTTTCCTCAACATCCTTTCCCGAAAAAAAAACACTCCAGACCATCATCGAATTTATTAAAAAAAATCCGGTGATTAGCGGGCTTGTCCTTGATCAGCGGCATTTCANNGGCATTTCAGCGAATTTTTTTCTGCCGGCGGCAATATGGAATCCCTTAAACTGCTGCTTGAGGAAAGCAAACTGCTTTATCCGGAGTTTTTAGGCAGTTACCGTTTTATCCGACAAAATAAAGAGAGCATAAAAGAAATCAGGGCGCATATCGCGGCCTGTGCAGAACTGGGTATTCCGCTAATCAGTATTTATTCCGATGACCGCAGAAATAAAAAAAATGTTACCGAAGATGAATCCGATCTGCTGCGCAGGGGCTTGCGCGAAGCATCGCATTTTGCCGCAGACCATAATATTATTTTAGCCTGGGATCTCACGGCCGGGCAGGTTTACGACGATATGGAATCAGCCATGAAATTTCTCACAAAATTATACCGGAAAAATATTTTTTACCGCATGGATACCTGGCATATTTTTTCTGAAGCTAAAATGGATCCTGTCCTGTTTTTCCATATGTTTAAAGACCTGGTGGTTTCGGTGCGCTGCCGATCCCGGGATGCATCTCAGGATGTCAGCGGACCTCTTGCCGCAAGTTCATGCAATTATCCCGAATTTCTGAAATCCCTGGTTAAAAATAATTACCGCGGTCATATTT
>DNNS01000412.1 GCA_003497555.1 Spirochaetia bacterium | reverse complement strand
TCCAGGCTTATAATCAGGTACGTATTGAAACTGAACCGCCGACAAGTTTCGCTTCCAATGCCAAACTTTCACTCATGGTGCCATTTTTTAACAATAAAATACGCATGGTACCAGATGACGGCAGATACGAAAATATTTTTACCGGCAGCGAAAACCGGCTTACTATTTCTACTTATAGCGACAATCGTGCCTGGATTCCGGTTTATTCCCGTGTTGAAGATAAAAATGTACTGCCTAATCTTAATTATAAAATTCTATCCATGGATTTAACTGCAGCCGGAACATTTGGAATAGGAATTATTTTAAATAACATAGAATATGAAAACAAAATAACGGTAAAAAACCGGATGTTTACTCCAGAATCCGCATATAGCGCCATGAGCAGGGTTTTGATATTTTTTCCCAATCCTTCTTTCGAAGAAGTGCTTCTGCAGATTTTCAACATAAATGGTAAAAAAGTTTATGAGCGTTATATGGGCGGTTCAGTAAGTATGATTTCGTGGGATGGTATGGCAGACAGCGGCAAGATATCTGATTCAGGGCTGTACATAGCTGCAATTACCAGAGGTGGAAGAGTAAAAGATACTTTTAAGGAAAAACTATATTTACTAAAATGAAATTCTTGCTTAAAATAGATAACAATGCAGATCTGGCGTTAGGCGCAGTTCCCAGTTTGTTTTTCTTCCCGAAACAAGGTTGAATTTTGCCATTAAATATATTATAATGTATATAAGTTTTGGAAGGATAAATCATATAAAATGAAAACGTTTTATTCCGCTGCTTTTATAACAGCCGTGATTTTAAGCGTGAATGTTTACTCAATCGGGTTTAAAGTTCTCGGGCACGGCGATATTTTTATTCTATATCAGAATTATTCCAACGAATTTTCAGAAATCGGCGATCAGGGCGGTTTTCCAAGAGTAAATTTCGGTGCGGGCGGTAAAACCATTTTAACCGGCTTGTTCAAATTTATTTCCGCCGGATTATTTTTTAATTTCAGTTATCAGACTGTAAACACTTACAAATTACGGGCAGACGATTCAAAAAGGTTTACCGGCAGAATTATTCATAAAAATTTCCAGCCCGGCGTCAGTATCGAAGCATTATTTCTAAGAAAAAATTTTTTTAACGGCGGGATATTTACTGATATCGGTTTTGACTATACGCAGAGAATACAACGCATCAATGACAAGGAATATATTCAGGGTAAAGGCGGACTAATGCTGGTTCCGGGTATTGCCGCTGAATTTAAAAGTCCGGTAAAAGGAAGCGCTTCCGTCGGAATGCGTATTGACGCTGGATTTGATCCTATCCGCGGCGAATTCAGAGGAACAGCCGGAGCGGTTCTTTACTTTGAGAAAGGTGAAAATCAGGAATGAAAAAAAATTATTTTCCGGCAGGCTTTCTTTTACTTGGCGCGGCTGTTTTCATTGCCTGCCAGAGTAAAAAATTTGTAAATCCGCTTGAAGGGCATAATGATCAAAAGGCCAATATAGCTAATGTCAAACTCCTGACCGGCACACCTTATAATAACAGTTTCCCGGGTTTAAATGCCAGGCCTGATAATACTATCGGACATGCTTTTGAAGTATATGATCCCGATGGAGTATTTAAAATTTTTATTTTTTCCTCTGCAGTTTCAGGCGCTCCGGTATTATTAACCTCTTTTTACCGCAGTAACCAGACTGAAAACATCTATATTCTCAGTAATGTAATATCCAATTCAGGGCTGCTTTCCACTAAAATAGCGGTTTTGGATATGATCGGCAACAGTAATACATCAACCGTTGAACTTGATACGCGCGTTTATGCAGGTGAAGATGAAACCGATGCTCTTTTACAAAACTATATAAACAGTATTTTACAGCCGGCATCCGGAGCGCATACCGCAATCAAAAGCGCTGTGTACAACATTTTCGTCAATTCCGTAACCAATATGTATGTCAGTACCAATATTCCCAGCGGCACAACCAATTATTACCGCAGTACAGGTATATATTTCGACGCCCGCATTGTCCGCGGCGATGATGCAAAAAATTATATTCATTATGTATCATCATCCATTGATGAATTCGACTGGTTTCACTCAACCAACGCCGATTACAGCAACATGGCGTTACTGATCATCGGCAGGGACGATAATGTAACCAACTCCGTAAATAATTTTTTAATTACAAAATAATATCTATTACCGTTAATCCGCTTTTATCTTAAAATTAACCTGATTTTAAAAGTGATATAAAAATTACCGGGAAGAATAATGACTGCAGAAAAAAATTCCGGCATCAGATCATCAGCTGTTGAAACAGATCTGCTTAGTACGCGCAACGCCCGAGAACTTCTCGGGCGTACACTACGCAACGAATCGGTTGTTAATTTAGGACTCGCCTCCAATCTGCTCTTGGCGTTAATAAAACTGTCGGCAGGTATTTTCGGGCACAGCAAGGCGCTGCTTGCTGACGGTATCAATTCTATATCCGATGTGGTTTATTTTCTGGTTGTGCGCATTCTGGTAAAACTTTCCGCCCAACCGGCTGATGAGGAGCATCCATACGGTCATCACCAGTTTGAAAGTATTGCTGCGCTGGTAGTAGGTTCTTTTGTAATAACAACTGCCCTGGCTATTTTCTGGGATTCCATCAACTCGGCATTTGACATGTTCGCAAAAACCGCGGTTATTCAGCCGGTACGTTTTTTTACTCTCTGGGCTGCCCTGGCAACAATTATTATCAAGATAATCCTTATGATGCATGCCCGGGCTGTCAGCCGCAGTACCGGCAGTATTGCCGTGGCTGCGCTGGCCAGTGACCATCGAAATGATATATTTGCCTCCCTGGGCGCCGGTATCGGCATTATCTTCGGCCTGCTTGGTTATACTATTCTGGACCCCATAGCCGGCGCGATGGTTGCCGCTATTGTCGCAAAAACCGGCATCGGCATTCTCAGGGAATCAGCCAATGAACTGATGGATACAATTCCCAGCAGCCAGATAGATAATTGTGTGCGAAGCGTACTCAGCTCCGTGCCGGAGATTTTGAGTGTAGAATCCGTACATGCTCACCGCTTTGGACCCTATATCATGGCCAATATTACCATTGGCATCAATGGGCAGTTAACGGTTTCCGACGGCAATAAACTGGCGCATTATGCTGAATCTCTTCTTTACAGCAAGATAGAAATGCTGAGGCGCGTGTATATCCATTATCATCCTCCATCAAAAAATAAGTAATAAAATCGCAGTGCTGACGATTAAAAGATGAAAACTTAGAGTTATATCTAAATCAGGTAAATTTTAAACGTATTTAAGCATGTAATGATAGGCTGAAGGGAATTCTCTCCCGTAGGGGGCCTGAGGCCAATTTTTGCCAGGAATAATAACAGCGGA
>DNNS01000670.1 GCA_003497555.1 Spirochaetia bacterium | reverse complement strand
TAATACCAGGTAAATTTTTCTGACCAGAATATTCATTTTTCCTCCCTGTAAAATTTATTTGTAAGAGACAACGCCAGCTTATAATGCTGTTTTCTGTTCGCAAGACGGACGCGAAACGCGCCGAGGCTTCCAGAAAACAGTATTACAAGCTGGCGTTGCAAGACAAAAATTAATCCATCACCCTCGGTGAGGGCACTGGTTTATTGTTTTACTGCCGTGTATGTCATTTTCATGGTTTCGGTTGTCCCTCCGGACATGACGACTCCCTGGAAAATAACCTTTCGAAACCAGCGTCACCAACTCCGTTGCCTTGCATCTGGCTGTCTCCGAACGGCCCGAGTTTATATTGTCAACTATGTCTCTGCCTGCCTGTGCATAATGCACGCAGACAGGCGGACAATCCATCCCATTTTCAAGGCATGCTTATATTATTATACATAAAATAAAAAATTACAACTACTATTTCTGATTTTAATACCTGCCTGGCATGAGTCCATGTTTTTAGCGGTTTTGTCCATGGAAAAATATAAAAAAACCTGTTAAAATCTTTAATAAGGATATTCCATGAAAAAAAATCCCAAGCCCAATATCATTTATATTCTCGGAGACGATCACCGGGCCGAATCTCTAGGCTGCGCAGGACATCCCGTAGTAAAAACGCCGAATATTGACCGGCTGGCCCAAGACGGCGTGCAGTTTGATAATTTTTTTTGCACCAGCCCGCTTTGCACTCCCAGCCGGGCTTGTCATTATTTAGGACAGTGGGAAAGAATGCATGGTATAAATTTTAATTCCGGATCCAGCGCAGCGGAAACAGCTTGGGACAATTCTTTCCCCATGCTGCTGAAAAAAAACGGTTACTATCTGGGCTGGGTGGGAAAAAATCATGTACCGGCCGGAAACGGCGGGTACGAAAGCGGTTATTTTGAACAGGTATTTGATTACTGGTACGGAAATCACAATCATACCGGTTTCTATCCCAAAGAAAACCCGGCAACCCGTGGTATATATTCCAATTCCGGATACGATACCCAGGTTGAAATTTTTGAAGAAGGAGTAATGAACTTTCTCCAGCCCCGGAAAAATTTCATACAAAACTGCAGCCGGAAACTTGCCCTGCGCGATGAAAGCAAACCGTTCTGTTTATGCGTCACTTTTAACCTTCCTCATGCTTACAGTACTTATTCCATGGAACTGCGTCCGTCAGATGATGAAATTTATAAATCAATGTACAGAGACAAAACAAAAGAAATACCCTTTCCCAAAACCTATATACCCTATGCCCAGATTGAAAATCCCAGAATACCGGGAAGTGTCTATAACGGCATTCAAATTCCCAGTTACGATTATGTGCGCGACAGACGTACTCTGCGCGAATGGCGCATCCGCGAATACCAGGTAATAACCGGGATGGATCGATTTTTGGGACGGCTGCGGGAAAAACTCGACAGTCTTAAACTGGCTGACAATACCATTATTGTATTTTCCACTGATCACGGCATACATCATGGAGAACACGGCCTGGGAGGGAAAAATTTTCTTTATGAAGAAGACCTGCGCATCCCCTGCGTGATTTATGATCCGCGTCTGCCTGCCCGGTGCTGTGGAAAAACTAAAAAAGAATCGGCCCTTGTCCCGGATCTGGCTCCAACCATGCTCGACCTGGCAGGTATTTCCATACCGCTGTCCATGCAGGGTAAAAGTCTGCTGCCCCTGCTGAAGGATGAACAGGTTTCCTGGCGAAATGAATTTTTTGCCGAA
Source organism: Spirochaetia bacterium (assembly GCA_003497555.1). GTDB lineage: Bacteria > Spirochaetota > UBA12135 > UBA12135 > UBA12135 > UBA12135. The sequence continues at coordinate 6,719 of DNNS01000670.1, read as the reverse complement.
GCGCTTTTTGACGGACAAAATTATCCGCGCAGCGAATGCGTCAGAACCGAAGAATGGAAATATATCCGTTATTTTAAACGCACTGAAAATCCCGGAGCGCGCGGACATTTTCGCGGCACCCTTGATAATTACCGCGATTGTCTTTTTAACAGTCTGCATGATGAACAGCCGGTATTTGAAGAACTGTATCACCTGAAGGAAGATCCGCTGGAAGAAACAAACCGATCAGGAGCAGCAGAATACAGTTCAATATTGAATAACCTGCGGGAAAAAATTATAACCATGGGGAAAAATATTCTTCCTGCGGATGAACCGCAAACCCTGCCGTACAAAAACAGATATTAGGCTGCATCAAGATCAAAGGCGGAAATCTTCGCTCTTGCCACTGTTATTGTCAATATCCCAATAAAAGCGGAAAAATTGATATATTTTACCTTATATGTTAATATCTACTATAACTTTAATACTTGCCGGTAGTCTTATATGCCCTTTTACGCAGACAAAATATGGTTTGATGGCGAATTCGTAGCCTGGAATGACGCAAAAATTCATGTTTTATCACATGTTATACATTACGGTTCCGGTGCGTTTGAAGGACTGCGCGCTTATGAAAATAAAAACGGTACCGCAGTTTTCCGTATGCACGATCACACCAAACGGCTTCTTGATTCCTGTAAAATATACCGTTTCGGTCTTAAATTAAGTGATGAGCAGATAAATCAGGCTATTCTTGATACTATCCGCATCAATCGCCTGAAAAGCGCCTATATCCGCCCTCTGGTTTTCCGCGGATATTCGCAGCTGGGAGTAAATCCTTTTAATTGCCCGGTACAAATGATAATTGCCGCCTGGGACTGGGGAAAATATCTGGGCGATGAAGCTCTGGAAAAAGGCATATCGGTCTGTATATCATCATGGCAGCGCGTAGCACCCAATACTTTTCCGGCTCTGGCCAAGGTCTCGGGCAACTATATGAATTCACAGCTTATAAAAATGGAAGCCATAGAAAACGGCTACGATGAAGGCATTGCGCTTGACGCCAACGGTTTTATTTCCGAAGGTTCCGGTGAAAACGTCTTTATGGTTAAAAACGGAGTAATATTTACTCCGCCTTCCAACTGCAGCATATTGGCCGGCATAACCCGGCATTGCGTTTTTATCTTGGCGCGCGATCTGGGTTTAACGGTTAAACAGCATGTTCTTCCCAGGGAATCGCTATATATTGCCGATGAAGTATTTCTTACCGGTACGGCAGCGGAAATAACTCCGGTTACCAAAATAGACAAAATATCGGTAAGCGGCGGCAGACGCGGGCCCATTACCGAGAAAATTCAAAAGGCGTTTTTTTCGATTATTACCGGCGAAAGCCCTGATAAAAATAACTGGTTAAGTTATATCTGAAAATTTTCCGACCATGTCCCGTTTGCTTCCGGTTCTGCCGGCTGTTCTGCTGATTGTTTCCTGTTACGAACGCATTTTACTGCTGCAGGACGGTCTGGACGGCAAAGATCTTTTTAAAATTTCCGTCTATGGGCGCGAAGCGGATTTTGATCTTCAGGAAATCGAAAAAATCAAACTGGAAGGAATGCAGATTTCCGATTATCAGCATCCCTCGGTAAAAAAATGGATTGATTATTATACAGGAAACGGCCGCCCCTGGCTGGAAAAGGTTTTTGAACGGGCCGGCAGTTATATTCCTACGGTAAAAAGAATTTTTGAAGAAAAAGAATTCCCTCCTGATTTCGTTTATCTGCCTATTGTCGAAAGCGGGTATAATCCGCATGCCATGTCTCCGGCCCGGGCGCTCGGTATGTGGCAGTTTATGTACGCTACCGGTATTCTCTACGGGCTCAAGGGCGATTACTGGCGCGATGACCGTAAAGATGTTATCAAATCAACCTATGCAGCCACTCTGCATCTACGGTATCTTTATCGTGAGTTCGGCTCCTGGCTGATGGCCCTGGCTGCCTATAATGCCGGCGGGGGCAGAATCGGACGCGGCGTAAAAAAATACAAGACTTCAAATTTCTGGAAATTGTGCGAATATAATTATCTGAAAAACGAAACCAAAAATTATGTTCCCAAGTTTATTGCAGTTTCGGTAATTGCCAAAAATCCCCGGGCGTACGGCTTCAGGGAAATTTACGAACAACAGGCTGATCTTCAGTCGTTTACGGTTGAAGATGCCACCGACCTGGGAGTAATTGCCGAATGCGCCGGTCTCTCTATTGATGAAATTAAAACCTGGAATACGGCGCTTTTACGCTGGGCTACTCCGCCCGGAACAAAATATGAAATAAGACTGCCTTCCCGGGTAATCAGCAATTTCACCGAAAAATTTTCAAAGATTGATCCCGGGGACCGCGTAACCTACCGCCGCTATCAGATAAAAATGGGGGAAAGCCTTTCGGTAATTGCCGAAAAATTTAATGTGCCGGTAAACCCGGTTGCCCATCTGAATAAACTTACTTCCATTCATTCCATTTCCGCCGGTAATTTTATTTTTATTCCCATTAAAGGGCTTGCTAATGCCAAAAAGTCCGATCAATCCGTTGCGGTTAAAAATCCCGATGAAAAACACCTCAGCAGTATTTTATATGCAGTCAAGCCGGAAGATACTTTATATAAAATCGCCCTGCGCTACAGCATGGAATTATCGGATATTATGCGCTGGAACAATATGCCGTCCATATATTCCCTGCAGCCGGGGGATTTAATCCTGCTTAAAATTCCTGAAGGCAGCTGATTAAAGATCTGAAATTTCCCTGCGGATGGATTTCCACACCGAATCATCAAGGTGCGTTCCGAATACTTTTACCGCTTCCCGGGAAACTATACTGCCGATTTTTCCGCAGACAGAAATAGGCAGCTCGCGTATTAATCCGTAAATAAATCCGGCAGCATAAAAATCTCCGGCCCCGGTAGTATCTTTAGCTGTTACTTTTTGTATGGTTATTTTTTCTATTTTTCCGCGTGCAGCCGCATAAGAGCCTTCTGTTCCGGCTTTAACCACGGCGATCCGGCATTTTTTTTCAAGCTCCATGGCTGCTTCCCGGGGAGGCTTGCCGGTAAGGGCGCGGCCTTCTTCTTCATTGGCAAAAATAATATCGATGGATCCGTTTATCAGTTCCTGAAACAGTTCCCTGTGCTCTTCTATAACATTAAATGATGCACAGTCCAGGGCGCATTTTATTCCGAGGGAACGGGCGGTTTTAAAAATTTTTTTCAGCAGCTCGGGATTCGCAGCCAAATAACCTTCCGCGTAAACGATTTGATAATTTTTTAAAATTTCCGGAGTAATATCATCGGCAGAAAGAAAAACAGCAGCTCCGAGATAAGTGGCAAAGGTGCGCTCGCTGTCCGGAGTGATAATTGATATCACTTTGCCGGTTCCGGCGCGCGTCTCTCTGGTAAAAAGATTTTTTACCCCATAACCGGCCAGCGCCTGTTCCAGTACTTTTCCGGAATCATCATTACCGGTTTTACCGAGAAAAGCCGTATCTGCTCCCAGCCGGGCCAGGGCTTTGATGGTGTTAAGGGCAGCGCCGCCGGGAGAAGTGCCGTATTTTGAAATTTTTTTAAAAATTGCATCGGACTTTTCTTTTTCAACCAGAGTCATACCTCCTTTGATCAGGGAACAGCCGGCAATAAAGTCTTCTGTTTGCTCAGTAAGAATATCGAGCAGGGGGGATCCGATGCCGATAATTTTTTGTTTCATGTTGTACTCCGAAAATTATTTTATAGATTTTAAAATTGTCTGGCAATCCAGAATATATGCACTTTTGTACTCTCTTGGCTCAAGAGCTGCCAGACGCGGCATGGTCTTGGATGAAAGCAGACTGAGGGCCCTGGCCGGCCAGGGGGAATGATGTAAAAAAAACAAAGCCGGTCTTTTGAAAATTACAGAGTGAGGAATTTTTTCCATAAAAGTATCAAGCCAGGTGCGTGAAAAAACAGTGCGCTGTTCCTGCCTGACCAGCATTTTTTCATCCAGCCTGGAAAAAACAATGGAAAGCGGGAATGATGACCGCGGCGTGTTCAGCGCATATAAATAATCTGCCAGGGCTGCAAGCATTAAAAACAGTTTATGATGAGATTCCGGATCATTAATATCGGAAAAAACCGTAATTTTTCCAAACAGCAGGGCTAAAAGCAGATTACTGCGGTCAAAACCCGACTGTGTGTCTATAAAAATATTATGATATCCGGCTGCAGTCTGCATAAGCCGCTCGGACAGGCTGCGTAAAAAATCCAATACAGGCATATCCGCCGGCGGCCGGGAAAATAAAAAAGCGTCTATCTTTAAATTTTTATCGATTGTGAATATCTGACCGGAAGTCTCGGCAATGGAAACAAGCGCCCTGGGCTGATTAACGGAAAAATATGTCATAACCGCAGAATCATCAGCAGTCATAAGACGGGAGCAGTCAAGCAGCAGAAGAGATCCTTCGGATCTTGGCCGCAGCGCAGCCAGATTATAAATAGTCTCGGTCTGTCCAACCCCGCCCTTGGGTGTTAAAAATAATTGGCAGTTGCGGTAAACACGGCGGAAGGCTGGGAGGTTGCGGTAATTCCAGATAAAATCAATTTCTTCTTTATCAAGTTTTTCCCGGCCTGTTACTTCTTCATCTTTTACCGACAGCAGTCTGGTTAACAATTTAATTTTAAAAATGAATATTCGGGTTGCGCTTGTTTGAAAATTTCCGGATGCGGAAATGACAGCTGCTGCGCTGCTCAGAAAGGAAGCTCCGGCGAAATCGCTGCTGTGCCCGGGCAGAAGAATTTTACCGTTAGGCGCAGGCTGCTCATATTCATTAAGCCAGGGAATATCATAAATAATGCCGAATTCAGGTTCAAAATTTTTTTGTCGGCTGTTAAGGGCATCTGCTAGAAATATGCAGCGGTTTTCCTGCGGATTGGAGATATAGAGTTTACGGGCCATGGCTTCGTTCAGCCGGGAACAAATGCGGTAATGCGGGGTATAAAAAAAATACTTTTTTCTTAAAATAAAATATTCTTTCATGCTGAGGTCTGATTTAAGCAGGGCTAAATCGTTCAGCAGCATGGTGTTTTCCGTTCCGGAGTGCAGACGGCTTTCCCGCGACAACGAATTGATAATGCTTTTTCTTTCTTCGGTAAAATTTTGTCTGTTTAATATACAAAAATAGACAGCGGTCTGATTGTAGCTCCAGGCGGCGTTGATAATATCAACCGTATCGCGCAGGGTATTGACATTGTCGCGCAGAAGACAGATAACATAATGGGCCAGCGCGACAAATTTAAACATTTTATGGCGTGTTCCTGCTCCGATATCTAAAATGATGTACTGGTATCCGGCAGCGGCGCATTCCTCAAAAAAGGAATTCAGGGCGGCATCATCGGGTATTTTTTCTATACGGGCTGAAACAATATCTACCCGGATGTCCTGCCCTTCTACCGCAATTAATTTGGAATATACTATTTCTGAAAATTTTTTTGTTCCGTTTAAATAATCGGCCATGGTATTGGGAGTATCAATATTCCAGTTGAGGTTTTTTTCTCCGCAGCCGAGATCACAGTCAATATAAAGCACGGCTCCCGTCCGGGTGCGGCTATGCAGAAAGGATAATGCCAGAGAAATATTAAGGGCGGCAATGGTTTTGCCTTCGCCGCCCTTGCCTGTAAACGCCAATATCTTGAAAGGGTATAGTGTCATGCTTGTTGACTGAAGTATAACATAAAAAATAAAACAGTAAAAGCTTGACAAAACCGCTGTTTGGTCTTATAATTTCATATATAAAATAATTTTATATATGAAATATGCTCAAACATCCACTCCCTCCCTTGAATACGGTATATTGGCATTAAAAGCCCTGAATAACCGGGCTCTGCTTTCGCTGGAAGATCTTGCCTGTTTAACCCGAGCCCCCAAAGCAACTTTACTGCGTGTACTTGATACCTTTCAGCGTTTTAATTTAATTGAAAGAAAACAGAAACTTTATAAATCTACTGTTTTGCTGCAGCCTCTAAATTCCGAAAACAGCTTTCAGCAGGTGATACGCAGCACGCTCTTTAATCTCTGTCTGCAAACCGGCTGTACTTGTGAATGGTATATTTATAATGATAATAAACTTATTATCAGCGATCGGGAAGAGCCTGAAAATTCAGAAATCAGCATAAAAGCCAAAATCGGATTCATCCGCAGAACCGATCGTGAGCTCGAAGCTGTTGTACGAATTGCCTGTGCAGCCGGTCTTTTCAGAATATCTCCGCAAATACATTATGAAATAATAAAAGAGGGCCGCAGAATACCGGTTGCACCGGCTTGCGCCAAGAGGCAGATAAAAAAAATAAAAAATCTTGCAACCTATGACCGTTCATTCAACAATAATGGTATACGCCGTTATGCAGCAGCTGTTAAAAAAAATCATGTTTTTAGCGGGATTTTGGCTATTGCCGAGCATTATACCCCCGATGCCGATCAGTTTTCCAGTCAAAAATTCGATTTACTGCAAAAAGCAGTCTCTCAGATGCAGCAATTAATATAATAACGGTTTTCAGTAATGAAAAAATACCCAACCGTTCATGTTCAGATAGGTTTAACCTTTGCCGAAGCAAAGCAATAAATATAAAATTTATTCACGAAGGTTAAGAAGATGTACCAGCTTTTTAGATGACAGGATGACACCCGAAACCATGAAAATGACACACGCTGTAGCAAATAAATTTTCCAGGGAGTC
>DNNS01000330.1 GCA_003497555.1 Spirochaetia bacterium | reverse complement strand
ATATAGAAAATTCCTGTTATTTGTTATATACTTAAAAAGTTATTAAAACCGTAATAAATTATAATAAATATTATGCCAGTAAATGAATTAATTTCCATACTTGCCGTATCATTTGCCGCCGGAATTATACAGGGTGGTACAGGATTCGGCTATGGAATTTTTTCCATGGCGCTGCTTCCGTTTTTTATGGATATTCGACACGCTTCGGCCTTACTGGTATTTTCCAGCTTGACAGTAAATTTTGTAATATTTTTCCGCCTGCGTAGTTTTTTCAGGTTCGATCGCCTGCTTCCCCTGGTGATCAGCGCTGCGCTGGGAGTTCCGGCAGGAGTTTTTTTCCTGACAGCTGCTGATAAAAATATCCTGCTGTTTATTCTGGGTATTATTTTAATAGCCGGAGCCGCAGCAAGTGTTTTTACCCTGCCTGGTAAAAATAATGAATGGCATGCTTATAAAGCCGGAATACCCTTCGGACTTCTTTCCGGGATATTACACGGGGCCTTTGCCGCCGGAGGCCCGCCTACTGTGGTTTTTATCAATAGTCAGAATTTCAGCCGTTTTCGTTACGCTGCCAGTGTTCAATTTGTTTTCGGTATATGCACCATGCTGCGGGGAGTTTTTATCGGATCTGCCGGTATTTACACACGCCAGCTTGTTTTTATCGGCATGTCTTCGGCTGTTTTTTCAGCTGCAGGAGTTTTATTGGGACTATTTGTTCTCTCCCGGCTTGACGATAAAAAACTAAAATATATCATTGCTTTGTTTATTGTCGCTGTCGGAATTAAAAATATTACTGCTTTTATTTTATAATAATTGCGGTGTTGATAGCCATTATTAAAAAGATATATTCTTCATTACAGTCTATATAATTACTGCTTTAATTTTTTTTTTTGCGAATTATCCGTAATAAAACAGCTGCCTTTTCCTGAAAAAAAAATTTTTTTTCTTCGTTAAAATTACGATTTTTTTCAAGGATGTCCGGTAACGGAAATTTGGAAGAATCAGTATAATCATGACATAATTTAAACGATACGGCCTATGCCCTGGTGTAATATATGCTTTTTCTGGTTGTAACAGTAATTTTCCGTATCACGCATTTTAATCAGGTTTGAATTAATAGACAGGAATTTATATTAAAAATAATGTCATATTTGTTTTACTGAGGTGTATATGAATAAACATTTTTTCCGACTGTTTCAGAATCCTCCTGCCTGCTTTCGGCCAGCATCTTTCTGGTCTTTAAATGGAGATCTGAATTCTGTAAAACTATCCAGGCAGATAAAAGAATTTAAAAAACTCGGGTACGGCGGGTTTTTTATGCATCCCAGGCCGGGAATGAAAACTTTATATCTTGAAAAAAAATGGTTTAATCTGGTAAAATTCATGTGCCGCGCCGGAAAGAATTCAGGCATGGAACCATGGCTTTATGATGAAGATTCCTATCCGTCCGGATTTGCTGCCGGTAAGGTTCCGGCCTGGTCTGAAGAGTACCGCAGCCGTTCCCTCTATTTGTTTATTAAAGACAAATTGCCTCAAAACAGGGGGGCTGAAATACTCTGCACTTATACGGATGGGAAAAATAATTATTTAATCGCCATGATCACTTCATCTGCCGGTAATGCCTGGTTTAACCGGCAGAGTTATATAGACACTTTTAATCCGGAAGCTGTAAAAAAATTTATAGCACTTACCCATGAAGCGTATCTATCTGTTTTTAAAAATTTCAGCTCCGCCGGTATTCCCGGAATTTTTACGGATGAACCGCATCACCGGCCTGACGGAGTGGCGGAAGCAGAGAAAGCTTTGCCCTGGACAGACAGACTGCCTGTATTGTTTAAGGAAAAATATCAATACGATCTTCAGCCGCTGCTGCCGGAATTGTTTTTTGAGATCGGAAATTTCAGGCGTACCCGTTATCACTTTTTTTCTCTTGTTAATGAATTATTCTGCTCTTCCTTTGCCGGCCAAATTTACGACTGGTGCTGTAAAAATCATCTGGAATTTACCGGTCATTACTGGGAACATTGTTTTCCTGATGTTCTGGCAGTAGCTGATCCGATAGCTCCGTTAAAATACATGCAGCGCCCAGGAATAGATTTGTTAGGCAGAAACATGCCCAAGGCGGTTATAACCGAACCGGTTATTCCGAGACAGACCGGCAATATCATGATGATTAAAATGGCATCTTCCGCTGCGCATCAATACGGAAGAAAGCGGACTTTATGTGAAATCTGGGGAGGCGCCGGCTGGGGCGAATCGCTTGCAGATCTCAGACAGACAGCAGACTGGGCTATGCTGCTTGGGATGAATTATCTGGTTCCGCATCTTTCGCATTATTCCCTGGCCGGTTACCGAAAACGCGACTGGCCTCCGTCTTTTACCGGCGCTTTGACTTATACAAAACAGCTGCGTCTGTTATATGATTATATTGCCAGAATATGCTGCCTGCTTTCTGAAAGCAAATCTTTGGCGGATATTCTGGTAATACTTCCGGTTACCGATAACTGGCTTTCTCCATTCCATCCCCGGCAGGAACAGGCGGTTGAACTGGAAAAAATACTGCGCAGCCTGCTGCTTGCCAATTATAATTTTGATTTGGGTTCAGAAGCTCTGCTTTCTGCAGACGGAAGAATTGAAAATAAAAAACTGATTTTAGGACAGGCGGAATACAGTACGGTAATTGTGCCGCCCTGTGGTTTTATATCTCCGGACGCAGCCGTATTACTTGATTTTTTTTGCGCTGCCGGAGGTAACTTAATACTGACCGGAGAGCCACCGCTGAATATTTTAACCGGTTTACCGGTTTTAAACAGCGCATACCGTAAGGTGAATCCTGATAATTTAAATGAAAACCTTGCGGGTTCAGCAGTCAGGCCGGCACGGTTATCTGATTTTAATGGTAACGGAATTATGACCAATATACGGCAGCTGGACGGTAATCTTTTGATATTTGCCGCCAATTTTGATCAGAAGGAAAGAAAAATTACCATTCAATTTACCAAGCCCGGCAGGCTTGAACTTCTTGATGCATTTTCCGGACAAACAAAAGAAATATTTTCCAATCAGGCAGATGCCGTGAATTTCTCTTTTACCGCAGCTGTCGGCGAATCAAATATGTTTATTTACCGCATCGGATGTGCAGTCTCAAAAAAATCAGTTTCTTTAAAAGAGCAGGACGTACAGAAACCCGGGATGATTTTTACCGGCAGCAGGATACAGGAATATAATGCTCTGGTGCTTGATCTTTGCAGGTACCGCCTGGAAAATAAAAATCCGGGCGCACTGCTTCATGTTGAACAAGCAAAAAAGGAAATTTTCCGCAAGGCCGGTTATTTATACAGTAATTTCCAGCGCTATCCCCGTGAATATAGCAGGCCATGGAACAAGCCTTCTTTACTTGACGGAAAAACTCTCGAGTTGTTTTTTGATTTCAGTATCGAAGATATTCCGGATACCGGATTGTTTTTAGCTTCAGAATATACAGATGGAGATTTATTTTTGAACGGCCGGAAGATCAGCAAAAAAACCGGGATGTTTTTTCTTGATGATTGCTATACTGTATATGATGTTGCGGATCTTGCCGTATCCGGGCAGAATCTGTTGAAGTTTAATACTGAACTTAACGAGCAATTTGAACCGGAAAATTTTTTTCTGCTTGGCAAATTTTCAGCAGACGAAAAACAAGGCAGTCTGAAAAAATATCAGGCGCCGGTTTTAGGCAATATTGCCGTGCAGGGAATGCCTTTTTACGGGGGGCGTGTGTCTTATGATTTTACCTTTCAGATTGAAAAAAATATTAAAGAGGCTCTCATTGCACCCGGGGAATTTCAGGGTATTTCCATGGAATACCGGCTTGACGGGAAATCTTTTATGATTCCGCCCGGTTTTAACAGGCCTCTTCCCTGCGGAGTTCTAAAAAGAGGAACTCATAAACTTACCGTGATAGTTCATACCGGTCTGCGCAATTTATTGGGTCCGCTTCATTACGATGAAACTGCAAATCATAATGTACTGGTTACTCCCTGGTGCTATCTGGATGAAGACGGTAAAGCGGATAAACGCGGGTATGTTTTAATGCCGAGGGGGCTTTTTACCGCTCCGTGTATATTTTCTTCATGATATAAGAATCAGACAGTATTACAAGCTGGCGTAATCTCTTGCAAATAAATTTTCCAGAGAGTCGTCATGTCCGGAGGGACACCCGAAACAATGAAAATGTTTCATATTGGTCCGCAAGGTCATGTTGAAGCAGGACC
>DNNS01000451.1 GCA_003497555.1 Spirochaetia bacterium | reverse complement strand
TTAAAATTATTGCTGCTGTCGAGAATATCATTACCTTGCTTGATTTTCAAATGGTGTGCAAATTTATTTCTTGGGTAAATAAAACATCAAAGCCCGCCCCTGTGTACTAAATTTTAGCGGACAGATGATCGGAAACCGTCGATTATTAAGGTTCATTAAAATATTTTTCGAAATCCAGCCTTGACTCCGGGAACTTCTTTTTCCCCTGTCATTTCGATGTGTAATTCATCCAGGTCCTGCTTGACGCCAAAATAACAGAAAAATGAATGTATGGCGGCAAAAATCCCGGTAAAAATCATGATTTTTCCTCCCGGATTACTGATACTTTCGTTAATCAAACCGCGTATTTGTATTTTCCGGGCTGCAATGGCAAGCCCCAAAGAAGTATAATAAAAAACAAACGGGGGAATAATATAGGGAAGACCTGCTCTGGGAGTATGTACGAAGTAATTGGCTCCAGGCAAAACAAGTGCCAGAACAGCAATACCCAAAGGACGTAAAGTTTGATTTTTTAAACGAATATTTCTGTAATATAAATCACCGGATTTATTTTTATTTATGACATCATAAAAAAAATAATTACTGCAGTAAATATATAAATCCAGTTTTTCCAGGATAATATTACTCACGGCTGCTGTTCCGTTTTCTGTGCCTGCAGTTTTTTCTGAATTGATATATATATCAAAAACCTTGAATCGGCTGGAGCAAAATAATGTATAGGGAAGTAAGGTCAGCGTTACATTTAAAAGGGTTCTCGAACCTGCGCTTATTTCTATATTTGTTGAAAAATCAGAATAACCCGTCCTGCGTATATCAATCCGGTAACAGCCCTCTTCTTCGATAATTTTCCATTTTTCTTCCGATTCAATCGGATGGTATCGCTTTTCATTGATAAAAAGCTCCGCTTTCGGTGTAGGGCAGCATATTGCTATTAAACCGAATTTTTTATATTCGGCAGCAATGCATAATTGCCAGATTGAAAAAATCAAAAAAAGTGATTGTAGCCAAGACATTCTATTTTTTTCCGTCCGCTTGAACCTATACTGAATATTTTTTTTTCAGAAACAACCGTCCCGATTTTTAAAGCCAGATGCCGGGGAATAAGATCAGGCGATGTAAAGAGCAGGCGGTAGTCCTCTCCGCCATGCAGCGCAAGTTCCAAAGCGCTGTTTCTTTTTTTTTTTATTTTATCAATTATTTTACCGGCAGACGTAATAGCGGGACAAAACAAAGCCGATTCATTTATCTGCAGGCCATATTTTTTTTTATTGGATTCATACAGATGATAAAGCTCGGAAGACAAACCATCGGAAATATCTATCATTGAAGAAATACGGTATCCGGCTATTAATTTCCGCATTTTTTTTATTTCCGGTTCCGGCCTGCGGTGATTATGGATACAGGTTTTAATAACTTGTTCCATTCCGGGGAAATCGGCTGGCCTGATTTTTTCCTGTAAAAAAATCAGACCGGCTGCGGAAAAACCGGTATAATCGGTTATATAGATTAAATCACCTTTATTACTGCCGCTGCGTTTAATAAAATTATCGGTTTGGCCGATGGCTGTTATTGAGATAAAAATATCGCTACGGGATGCAGTAGTGTCTCCGCCGATTAAAAGACATTTGTAACGATGCGCACACTCAGCTGCGCCGGTACATATCTTTTTCATAATATGCATCTTTTTTTGGGGAAAAGCAAAACCTATCAGCAGATAGCGGGGGTTTCCTCCGCAGGCAGTAATATCACTCAAATTAACAGATACCGCTTTATAGCCGATATCTTCCGGTGCAGAGTATGATAAATTAAAATGGATATTTTCTACCAGCAGGTCTTTGGAAACAAGTAAATCATTGCTGCGGCATTTTATAAATGCAGCATCATCGCCGCTGAATTTTTTTGAATCAGGTCCAAGCTTGCGATAAATACTGTTAATAAATGAAAATTCGTTCATATCTGGCTCATAGTAAATCTGCCGGATCAGGATCTATTTCATAATAAATATCCCTGCTTCGCTGAATATTTTTTTTAAAATAATCGGCTGCTTTCGACAATTCCGAATATTTTTGAGAGCCCAGTATTAAATTCCAGCGGTAATTACGGCTTATTTTAGATAAAACACAGGGCGCTGGCCCTTTAATAGTAAGACTGGAAAAATTACTAAATAAATCCGGAAGTAAGCAGGCTGCCTGTTCTACTTTTTTTTCATCTGCTCCTCTTATGACAATACGCAGCAGGCGTGAAAAAGGCGGATAATTAAAATTCCGCCGTTCGATAATTTCCCGCTGATAAAAAGATGGATAATCCTGTCTGGCAGCGTATTCCAGAGCGTAGCTTCCCTCCAGCGAAGATTGAATTAATATTCTGCCCGGTACATTCCCCCGCCCGGTGCGTCCGGCAGCCTGGACAATCTGTGAAAAAACTCTTTCCGAAGACCGGAAATCCGGGAATGCCAAATATTGCTCGGGATCAATAATACAAATCAGGGAGACATTAGGGAAGTGATGTCCCTTAATAATCATCTGGGTTCCTGCCAAAATATTTATTTTTCCTGCAGCAAAATCATCAAGAATCTGCCTTAATTTAACAGGAGAGGCGGCCGAATCACTGTCAAATCTGTCTATAACTGCGCCCGGCAATTCTTTGCTCATCTCTTCTTCTATGCGCTCTGTACCGCGTCCGCCATACTTTAGCCGGCTTGATCCGCAATCAGGGCACAGATCAAAAGGTATAATATTTTTCCCGCAATAATGACAAATAAGTAAATTCTTTTTTTTATGATAACTCATGGATAGACTGCAGTCCGGGCAGATGCAATAATAGCCGCAGTCACTGCAGCCGTAAGAAGAAGAATATCCGCGGCGGTTAAGAAAAACAATGGATTGCTCGCCTTTTTCAACTGTTTCCGCAAGAGATTTATAAATATGAGAACAAATAATTTTTTTTTCACCGGGAGTTTTGGGAGCAACATATGCAGCCGCTGGTTTTATCATATTATATCTGCAGGGGATTTCAAAATATCCGATTTTACCAGCCTGTGCAAAATAAAAAGTTTCAATGGAAGGGGTTGCGCTTCCCAGCAGCAGCAAAGCCCGGCTGCTTTTTAGCCGCAGCTGGGCAATCTGCCGTGCATGATATCGCGGCGCAAAATCATTTTTATAACCTGCATCATGTTCTTCGTCAATAATAATTGCCCCCAGATCGGAAGCCGGAGCGAATACTGCGCTGCGCGCTCCGACGATCAGCATAATTTCCTTTTTTTTTACCGCTTTCCATATCGCCATTTTTTGAGCTGCGCTGATTTTTGAATGAATAAGCGCTACTGTTGTATCAAAATAACGTCCAATAGCGGAAACCGCCTGGGGAGTAAGCGATATTTCCGGAAGAAGGTATATTACCTGGCGATTTTGAGAAAGCATATAGCGGATGATATCAAGATAAACAAACGATTTTCCGCTGCCGGTTATTCCAAATACTAAAAACGTATCCGCCAAACCCTTGCTGTATCGCTCAAGAATTCCTGTAACCGCCTGCTGTTGTGTATCAGTTAAAGAATATGAGCTTTTTGTATTTTGCGTAATGTGCGCTTGCTTACGCGAACCGCCAATAATGCGTAAAAACGGGCAAACCAAAGCTACCGCTTCGCCCAAAGAACAAAAATATTGTCTGGTGATTTTCCTGGCCAGATTTACTTCAACTTCCCCGATCAGGGGAATATCATCAAGAATTTTCTCGATATTTTTTATTTTTTCAGGAGGTATATCTGTTTCTGGTGTTTTGGAAATACTGATGATAAACCCGACTGTTTTTTTCCCATGAAAATCGGCCAGAGCCCTGCAAAAAAGCGGATTAATGCTTCCTGTATATCTGTAAGTAAAATCAGTATCCAGCGGAAGATTGAACACCATCTGGACATAAATTTCCCCGCTTACAGGCAAATTATCTGGTTTTAACAGCTTCAATACATGTAGTGACCCAGGGAATGGCTTCTAGTCGTTCGTATTCGATATCTTTTCCGGTTTGTACGCATTTGCCGTATGTACCGTTTTCTAAGCGGATAAGCGCAGCGTCGATAGCCTTTACAATCTGCTTTTCTTTTTCTGACATTTCTATTTGCCGATTTTTTTCGGATAACTGAAAAGCAGCATCTGCCAGGTCCCCAACTTCCTTACGCTTCAAATCCTTAAACTCGTCCCTTTCATAGTCAAGCTCCTGCAGTATACGGTGTTTTTCTTCAAGTAATTTATTTTTAAAATAAGTAAGTTGTTTTTTGGTCATAAACCCCTCAAAAATTTATTTTTTTTAGCAGTTTTTTTAATTCGTCACCGTAAATTAAGTCTATTGTTCTTGTACCGGCCAGGGCAATAGCCTGCTTGGAAAAACTCGAAGTAGTGATAAAAATGCCTTTATATATACGATCCAGAACAATTTTTTCCGCAAAATCCCTCATAACAAGCTCACCGACTTCACTGGAAAATCTGCCGATTTNNTTTCGATCAACGCATCCATCTTCTGTTTATTTTCTTTATAAATCGAATAAATTTGTATGGTATCCCGGGGAGTCATGGCGATATTTCTGATTTCATGTCCCATTCCCAGTACTAAATTTTTACACACTTCTTTAAACTGCGCGCCAGGCATGGAATAAAATCTGGATAATATATCTTCTTTGTTAATCTCAGAAAAAATTTTAATTTTTTCCGCAACATCTTTATAATTTGGATTGGTTACTGCCAATTCTTTCCAGTGAATAAATGCCGATTTTATATTTCCGCTTCTGCTATAAAGCGATCCTAAATTATAGCGCAGATCTGCAATGTCATCGCCTTTCGCATCTTTAAAATCCGCTGCGGCGATAGCACTGTTATATGCCTCAATGGCTTTCTGATTTTCTGCCTGCTGCATTAAAGCATCTCCGATGCCTTTATAGCACTGCCATTGAGAAAAACCCTCCTTAAGTGCCGTTTGAAAATATTTTAATGCATCTTTATTATTGCCGGATTTTGCATATATTAAACCAAGATAAAAAGGCACCTTGCTTGTTTCCGGGCCGGAAAGTTTTTCCTGGGCAAGAAGTAAATGCGGTAAAGCTTCTTTATATTTTAATTTATGAAAATTGCTTAAACCCAAGTATAAATCGGCTTTATGATAAGCCCGGTCAATATTCAGGCATTCAGTAAAATTTTCAATCGCTTTTTCGTATAATTCACGGTCAAAATAAATAACACCCAGTTTAAACAGGGTTTCTGCATCCTGCGGTTTTATGGTTTTCATTAAAAACAGTGTCTTTAAAGCATTATCAAGGTCATTTTTTTTGGAATAAATTTCAGCAAGTCTGGAATAAACCATATAATCCGTGATAATTGTGTTATTAAGAGCCTTGTCAAGAATATGATCAAGATACTTTTTTGCCGTATCCGGAAGTCCCTTGGCGATATATGAAACACCAAGATAAAAATATGGTTCAGGGTCTTGAGTATCTTTTTCCAGAAGTGAATTATAAATTTTAATTGCCTGATTCCAGTTTCCTGATTTTACTGCTGCCATACCGGATTTTACCAGATTGGCGGGATTTTTCATATACATGAAAAATATTCCTCCGGTAAAAGTCAGCACAACCAGAAAAATCAGAATAACACCTAGTATTATCATTGTAGTAATTTTCCGCTAAGCAGCAGGTTATATCGACGATAATAGAAACTGCGATATACGGCCAGATACCTGGGTAAATTGCTTATTTTTTCCAGGAATGATTTGTGCTTTTTTAGTCTGTTCATAATACCGGCTGCGGCCATAATCAGCAGGATATAATCGTTCTTTTTTATTTTGAAAATTTTCCCAGATAACATTTTATGAAAACTCAGCAGAATTTCAAAAACCAGAATTATAGACAATATTCTGTAAAAAGCTGTTATAAGAAGAGATTTCCCGTCCAGCCCTGTTTCTATTGTAATGCCGGGTATTTGACTGCAGAACGCGCCAATAAAAAAATAGCCGATTAAAATACTGTATTTTCTGTAAATTTGTTCGTTATACATATACAGTACTGGTATACTCAGGAACAGGAAAAATTTTATACCATGCA
>DNNS01000439.1 GCA_003497555.1 Spirochaetia bacterium | reverse complement strand
TATCAATGATCAGCTGCCATGTGTTTGGATCTCTTGTTTCCGAACTTCCTAATAGTTTTTTTCCCGGCAGTGCCGGGCGCGGCATCGCATTAGCAATTAAATAATCAGTGCACCTTTCAAAATGAAAAAGTGAGGAGCCGGGCAGGGCTGACGCATTGCCGCCATATCCAAATAGCCTTACATTTTTTGAATCATGCGCCCAAAGTACCAACTTGTTGCCTTCGCTTTTTAATCCATAGATATCAATATTCTGAGAATGGTTTATTTCGATTCGGGAAAAGCTTTCTGATCCCTCACAATTAAGATGGTAAAAAGCCAAAGACTGGAAAGTGTTGCTAATCAGAATCAACCGATAATCCGTTAAATCATCCTCCCTGCTCCAGTTATGCGATTCCATATACCAGTTATACCACTTACCTCCTCCATTACCAGAAATAATAGTCAAAGGGCTTCTGTGTTTTTCATATTCAGGAATTGCTGTGCCGTAACCGACAGATGGCTGGCGAAAACCGTTAC
Source organism: Spirochaetia bacterium (assembly GCA_003497555.1). GTDB lineage: Bacteria > Spirochaetota > UBA12135 > UBA12135 > UBA12135 > UBA12135. Next base: position 3,427 of record DNNS01000439.1, on the reverse strand, counting down.
AAGAGCGAATCTCTGAATTCCCTCCGCTTCGCCACAATAGATATGATACGCCAGGCATTTCTTCCGGAGCATAAATACCGAGAAAAAGCATTCTTGTGTCTGCCGTAGTCTCTCCTGAAGTCTCAATAAGCGGATGCGGATTTCCACTGTCATTAAAATATTCTTCGCCGGCTTTTGCCGCAATAATCGAAAATCCCTGGGACAGTCCTATCATTTTTGTATTCCGTTTCAGCTTCAATGTTCTGCTGACACAAAAAATACCCCTGGGAATAAAAACAAATTCATTCTCATCGATTGCTTTCTGCAAAGCTCTCGTATCGTCAGCAATACCGTCACCTCTTGCAGCATATTTTTCCCGAACATTTGCTGCTCCGGCTGTTTCCCAGCTAATAATTTGCTGCCAGATATGACGATTTATCAGATCGGCAGGCGGTGTTTGAGCTGTAATATCCCTGTAGTCAAATGTTTTTTCCCCGTTTAATACGGCAGCCGTGATAAATTGCTGATCCTGATATGGCGGCGGATCTATTCCCAATGCCAGTTCCTTGACACAACTCCACGATACGGAGCCTTGGATTTTTTTTAACGGTGTATCAAGCAAAATTGATGAATTATAAATATAAACATTGCGCATATATATGCTTCTGTCTGATTGAACAGCAATACCTGTAGAAACAGAATCCGGGAACGATAATTCACAATCCATCATGGTTATCAATCCTTGCTGTACAATTTTTCCACCGCAGCCTATAACTATTGGCTCGGCTGATTCTTTTTTAAAACTGCACCCGACTATGCTCAGCGTTTCCATCCCTGAATAAAAAAGGGCATGTTTGCGCTGGTTTGAAAAAATAAAGCCGCTGATGGTCGGTGCTGGCTGTGCTTCNNTCACATGATGATGACTTCCGCCGCTTCCAGCGCCTCCTTCAATTCCTTTTAGCCCGTAAGTTGCATCTATGGTAACATCTTGGATACTAGACCCCTGAGCACCCCTCATGCGTATGCCTACCGCACCGTCATTATCATGTCCAACGATAATATCAATGTTGACAAATAAAGCGTTAATCAGCGCATTGCCTGACGGCGGATATTCATTTTCAATACCTTCATGAGAACGCGACCAGAAATAAACTATGTATTTTGGAATAGCGGGATTGTTAAATCCCGGTAATGAAGGAGAAAGCTTAATTGTTGCGCGTTTTGAGCTATCTTTTGAAGATCCAAATAATACGCACGGATTTCTTCGAGAAGGAAACAGTTTGCCGTTTTGTCTACGGTAAAACGGCTGAATGCATGACAGGGTATTGGTTACCATGTAAGTTCCTGCCGGGAAATAGCACACCATCTGCCAGCGGCAAGCATCGTCTATAGCTGATTGAATAGATTGGGTTGCATCTTTTTTTCCGGATGGATCGGCATTATACGGGCTTGATGTTACATCCAAAATACCCGATTTTATAAGGCTATCTGTATTGATAGTATGCGATTTGTCCAAACATAAAAGATCAAATATTGGTTCGCGGACGGTATCTATTATATACTTATCCGGAATACTCTGAGCGGTTAGTAATTTTAGGAAAATAGGAAAAATGAAAATTAGAAAACTTAATTTTCTTTCTTTTATAATTTTTGAATAAATACGCATCATATTCTCCTCTTTGTTAAACCGTGATGTTTTTTTCATGAATATCATCCCATTTGCAGATACAGTAACACATGCGGCTTCATATTTACAGATTAACCGCTAAAAGGGTTACTATAGCCGGCATCTCTGATTTGTGAAAAAACCTCATTGCTTATTTCATCAAGCGTTATATAATCGGAATCACTTATAGATAATTGACAGGCATTCAAATTTTCTTGAAGTTGTCTAGGCGTGCGCGCACCTATTAATATAGACGAAATCCAGTTTTTTTGCATTATCCATTTTATAGCTAACGCTGCGGTAGTTGTCTTTTTTTTTTCAGCCAAACATTTGACTTTTTCAACACCATTCAATGCTTCCTTAAAATGGTTGCGGAAAATAACATTCGTTTCCCGGTTATCGTCTTTTACATACTTCCAGTCACTGGTAAATTTTCCCGAAAGAAGCCCCCTTGACAGCGGGCTATAACTGATTATGGAAATACTGTTTTCCTGGCAAAATGTTTTTATATCATTCTCAATATACCGCCAAAATAAATTATAGGGCATTTGCAGCGCATCAATTCGTGCAACAGACATTGCCCTGCGTATCTGTTCCAAAGTAAAATTTGAAAGTCCGATGGCCCGGATTTTACCTGCGGTTTGAAGTTTAGCAATTTTTTCGATCATTTTTTCAATATGATTATCTTCAGGAGGCCAATGGATGTAATACAAATCAATATATTCCATCCCCAAAAAACCAAGGCTTTTTTCGAATAATTGCGTTACATCTGCATAATTTCCTTTTGCTTTTGAAGCAATCACAACTTTTTCCCGAACCGGCTTTAGAATTTTTCCGATTAATTGTTCAGCGTGTCCGTCCCCATAAGCCAAGGCAGTATCAAAAAAATTTATTCCTGAATCTAAAGCCCTATTTAGAGTATCAATAGAATCGGAATCGTCAGCTCCGCCCCATTCCGCACCGCCAAATACCCAAGTCCCCAGCGCCAGTTTAGTAATTTCAATGCCTGTAAGTCCCAATTTTATTTTTTTCATAACATCACCATGTAACATGTTACATTATAATACAATATTAATAATATGTCAAGTAATAAATTTAAATTTTTACTTGATTTTTAACCAAAAATGAGCTATAATATGTAACACGTTACAAATAGATCGATAATAAAATGAGGATTACAATGCAAATGCCGACAACAAGAGATATCGCCCGCAACGCCCATGTTTCAATAGCAACAGTATCCCGCGTTCTTAATAATTCACTTTCGANNCCGTTGAAAAAGCAATTAAAGAGCTTCATTATTCCCCGCCGGTATGCGCCAAAGCATATGCGCCCAAAAGAGTTAAAACAATTGCCTTGCTTGTTCCAGACATAAAAAATTTGTACTATCCAGCTGTCATTCGGGGTTTTGAAAATGTTTTAGCGAAAAATGATTTTAATACAATAATCTGCTATACTGATGAAAATCCCGAGAACGAAGAAATTATTACTGAGGCTTTGACAAAAAAGGGAATTGACGGCCTGGCGTTTTTAGGTTCCCGGCAGGAAGGAAAAACATACAAATATATTGATGAGATACGAAAAAAAATTCCGGTTATTTTAATCAATGACTTTATTCTTGGATCAAAAATCTATTCTATCATGGCAGACGAAGCTGACGGAGCATACAAGGCGATCGATTATCTTGTTAGTCTGGGACATAGCAAAATAGCATTTTTCCGGAACAGCTTTAACCTTACCACGTTCAGCTACAAATTCACAGGATATAAAAAAGCGCTTTCC